>NZ_LIRL01000682.1 GCF_001419795.1 Streptomyces niveiscabiei | reverse complement strand
CTGACAAGCCCCGGGGCTTGTACGACGAGTGCACGCGGAACGGCTGGTATTACTGGGGCATGCAGGAAGAGACCGCACGCTCCGCGATCGACACGTTCATCTCCGCGTTCAACGCCTCCGACGACACCTATGTGACCGACCTGCTCTCCCAGGCCCTGACCTCGGACGTCGTCTTCTGGGGGCCGCTAGGCCGCAGCGAGGGCATCGTGGCGGTCGAGCGGTTCGTGCTCGACCTCCGGCGCCACCCGGCGGGGGCCGGCACGATGGTGCGCTGCTCGGCGGTCGACATGCCGGGCGAATGGGCCCGGTACCAGTGGGTCTTCACCACGCCCGACGGAGGCCCCCGGCTGGCGGGAACGGACGTCGTCCATCTGCGGCGGAGCCTCATCGACCAGGTCATCGTCTTCGCGGGGGAGATCGAACCGTCCGCGTCCTGAGTCGCCTGCTGCTGTTCCCCTTCGGGCGGGCCCTCCTCGCGAGGCCGGCGACGTCCTGAACCCGCCGGAGGTGATCGACGCCGCCTGGCTGCGGGGGCTGTGCCTCGCGTCCGGCGCGGACGACGCGGCGGCGCGGGCGACCTCGACCTGTCGGCTTACCCTGCTCTTCGCCAGCGCCCGCGCGGGCATCGGCGCCGACAACCCGACCGTGGCCGTCCCGGCCGTACGTCGCAGGGGCCCATGGCGTGCCGACCCCCTCGGCGTGCGCATAGCCCGGACGGCCCGCCCCGTACCGAACTGCCGGTCCGGCTACGGCTGTGGGGCGATCCCCCGCACCGCCATCGCCAGCAGCCGCCCCGCCTCCGCGGCCGAATCCCGCTGACGCTCCGTCGCCAGAACGATGCCGGTGACCAGCGTCATGAGGTCCGCCGCCGTCACCCCGGCGGGCGCCGCGCCGGCGTCGATCGCCCGCTTCACCAGCGGTTCACCGGCGTCGATGAGGCGGTCGCAGGGATGCCGGTGGTCCGTCTCCGCGTCGTCCCGCAGCAGCGCGACGGCCATGCCCCGCGCGGAGGTGGAGTACGTCACGAGGGCGGTGAGCCACTCGATCAGCGCGTCCCGCGCGTCCTCACCGGCGGCGAGTTCGACGGCGCGGTCGTGCAGGGCCTCGACACCTTCGTGGAAGACCGCGTCCAGCAGGGCGCGTTTGCTGGGGAAGTGCCGCCGTACGGTGGCGGACCCGACCCCGGCGACGCGGGCGATGTGTTCGAGCGACACCTCCGCGCCGAGCGCGGCGACTTCCTGCTCGGCGACGGCGAGGATCCGCGCGTAGTTGCGCTGGGCGTCGGACCGCCGCGCACTCATGTACCACCTCCCTGTACCCAAAGTGGCGGGGCCCGCCACTTAATGGTTATCGTAGCGGACGCAAAATGGCGGACCCCGCCACTTAGCCGTCCGAGGGCGGCACGACCCCACGCGGAGAGACCATGAGAATCGGCATCGTCGGCACCGGTGCGATCGGGGCGACGCTCGCTCGCAAGCTCGGCGCGCGCGGACACGACGTCACCGTCGCGAACTCCCGGGGACCCCACACCGTCCCGGCCGACGCACTGGCGTCCGGAGCACGCGCGGCGACCGCCGCCGAGGCCGTCCGGGACCGCGACGTGATCATCCTGTCCGTCCCCTTCACCCGCCTCCCCGCACTGGCCGAACTGCTCTCCTCCACCCCCGAGGAGACCGTGGTCATCGACACCTCCAACTACTACCCCCACCTCAACGGCACCGTCGAAGCCGTGGACGACGGCCAGGTCGAGAGCCTGTGGGCGGCCGAGCGGCTGGGGCGCCCCGTGGTCAAGGCGTGGAACGCCGCCCTCGCCGCAACGCTCCGCACCAAGGGGGCGCCGGCGGGCACGTCCGGCCGTATCGCCATCCCGGTCGCGGCCGACTCCGACGAGTCCCGCCGCCTGGCGATGCGCCTCGTCGACGACACCGGCTTCGACCCCTACGACGCCGGCGCGCTCGCCGACTCCTGGCGCCAGCAGCCCATGGGCCCCGCCTACTGCACCGAACTCACCCTCACCGAACTCGCCCCCGCCAAGGCTGCGGCCGACCGGCACAAGGACATACGCGTCCGCGACAGCCTGCCGGCCCGCCTCGCCGCCCTCGGTGACACCTTCACCCACGAGGACGTGGTCGAGATGAACCGAGCCGCCCACCGCTGACACGGGACAGGAGCACATAACGGCTCTTCGTCGACAAGGCGTTTCGCCGACGGTGGCAGGCGGGGAAGTGGGAACCTCCAAGACCGACCGTCCGCCGATCCCGAGGAGCCCCGGATTCGCCCCCAGAAACCGATCGGTCTACGATTGCCGAAACCGATCGGTTTTGCAGTGGATTCGGGAGTACTGATGAGCACACAACGCCCGGTAGCCCTCGTGACGGGCGCCTCCTCCGGCATCGGCAGGCAGACCGCGCTCGCGCTGGCCGGAGCCGGCTTCGCCGTGGTCGGCACCGGCCGTGACACCTCCCGGGTCGCCCCCCTCCACGGCGTGAGCCTCCTCGACCTCGACGTGACGGACGACGCGTCGGTCAGCACGCTGGTCGGACAGGTGATCGCCCGGTACGGACAGATCGACGTCCTGGTCAACAACGCCGGCACCGGCCTGATGGGAGCCGCCGAGGAGAACTCCCTCGCCCAGGCCCGGGACGTCTTCGACGTCAACGTCTACGGCGTGATGCGCATGGTCAAGGCGGTCCTCCCGCACATGCGCGACCGGGGACGCGGCCGGATCATCACCCTCTCCTCCGTCGTCGGCTTCCTCCCCTCCCCGTACATGGCCGTCTACTCCGCGTCCAAGCACGCCATCGAGGGGTACTCCGAATCCCTGGACCACGAGATCCGCCAGTACGGGGTACGCGCCCTCCTCGTCCAACCCGCCTACACCAGCACCGGGTTCGAGGCCAACAGCCCACAGCCCGACACCCCCCTCGCGGCCTACGAACAGCAGCGTCGCGCCTTCGGCCGCCTGTTGGAGACCGCGGTCAGGGACGGCGACGACCCCGCCGCCGTCGCCGAAGTCGTCGTCACGGCCGCGACCGCCCCGAAGCCGAAGCTCCGCTACACCGCAGGCCCCCTCGCCGGCCGCGCCCGCGCCCTGCGCCGATTCGCCCCCGCCGGAATCTTCGACAAGCAGATCCGCAAGCTCAACCGACTGCCCGACTGACACGCCTCCACGGAGCCCCGCTGAATTCTGTTGCGCCGACCTAGGAAAATTCCTTCCCATTGTCGGTTCCGGCGGCAGGACGGAGCCTTGGGATGTCACCCAGGAACGACATCCCCGCCGCGATGGCGGCCACCGACACGTCGAAAGCAGACACAACCGTGAAGCGCGACATCACCTTCGATCGTCAGGGCCTGACCCTGGCCGGCCACCTGTTCACCCCCGACGTCCGGCACCTGTGCGCGGAAATTCGCCGAGCAGGGATTCGTCGCGCTGGCCTTCGACTACGCCCATTACGGGGAAAGCGCAGGCGAACCACGCCAGTTCGAGTCCCCGGCCGAGAAACTGAGCGACCTCAGGGCCGCCGTCACCTACCTCGGCGAGCAGCTGGCCGACGAAAGCACATTCAAACTCACCTACGGCGAGGACGGAATCGCCCAACGTCTCGCGGACGCCGCTGCCGCCCGCCGCACATTCGAGCGGACGGGCGAAGTGACGACCATCCGGTGTACAGCGAGACCGACCCGCAGGCCGCCAACTACAACCAAGCGCCCGGCGCCTACGACTACTACACCGACCCGGCACGCGGAAACGTCCCGCAATACCGGAACACGTTCGACGTCACGTCCTGGGACACGTGGCTCACTCTCGACGCACTCCGCCAGGCGCCGGAGATCACGGCACCGACGATCGTGGTCCACTCGGACGGCTCAGCGCTCCCGGACCACGCGAAGAGGCTCTACGACAGTGTCCGGGGGGAGAAGGAACTCGTGTGGGCCGACGGCACCCACGCCCGCGCAGATGGACAACGCCGTGGCGAACGTGACGCGGTTCTTCCGCACCCACCTGGTCTAGGCGCACAGGCATGACGACCGAGAGGCGACGGTGACCGCGAAGAATCCGCACCTGGAAGAGCTGGGCCAGTTCCTGAAGGCACGCCGCGGCGAACTCGGCCCGACCGCGCTCGGCCTGCCCGCAGGGGACCCCGGAACGCGTCGGGGGAGCGGCCTGCGGCGGGAAGAAGTCGCGGCGCGAGCCGCCATCAGCCACGACCACTACAGCCGCATCGAACAGGGATGCCTCGCCCCCTCCGCGCCGGTACTCGACGCCCTCGCGGACACACTGCGCCTCACACCGGTCGAGCGCACCTACGTCGAAGGGCTCGCCCGGCGTGCCGACCGGCGCACGGCACCCAGGCATCGGCCGACACAGATCCGGCCGCAGCTCCAGCGCCTCCTGGACCGGCTGACGGACACCCCCGCGTTCGTCGTAGGGAAGTACCTCGACTTCCTCGCCTGGAACCCGCTCGCCGGGGCACTGCTCATCGACCTCGACGAAATGGCCCCCACGAGCGCAACTACGTCCGCATGCTCTTCGCCGACCCACGCATGAAGGACTTCTACGACGACTGGGAGGGCATGGCCCGCACCGGCGTCGAACTCCTGCGCATGCAGGCCGTCGACAACCCCAGAGACCCACGGCTCGCGAACCTGGTCGGCGAACTCTCCGTCGGTCACCCCCTCTTCCGCCAATGGTGGGCAGGCCGCCACGTCTCCCGTCAGACCTTCGGCAGCAAAACCATCCACCACCCGGAACTCGGCGAGTTCACCTTCGACTGGGACACCTTCCACTGGAGCGGTGACCCCGACCAGCAACTCACCATCTGGTCACCCGCCCCCGGCTCTCCGACCGAACAGAAACTCCGCATCCTCAACTCCTGGATCCGGCAATCCGGCACGACCGAGAACATCACCGCGAGAAACGCCGAATCGTGACGTCACGAACTGCTCCGCCCAACACCTCTGGCCCGGGGCCGACACCGCCATCCCGGATCTCCGGTGAGTGAACGATCCGGAACGGACACGCGCTGAACTCTGCTGTGCCGGCCGGGGCGCTGGCCGCCTGTCGTAGTGCGGCGGCGTCCGACGCGGTTGCCGACGGCGGTCCAGCGTGGCCATGTCTCCTGGAGCACGCCCTGGGCGCCAGCGGCCGAGCCGAGGATCTCGTGGGCGACGATGGACAGCGGGCTGAGGCGGGTGATGAAGGTGTCGGCGTCGGGCCCGTGGCCGTTGCGGGTCCGACGCCGGGTTCGTTGCCTGTTACGGCCGCCGTCAGGGGCGGCGATCTGCCGACGGCCCGGTGGTCGTCCCCGTCGGTGGCCGGAGGGTCACCACGCTATGGGGCCGAGCCGGTCTGTGAAGGTTCCGGTCGGGCCGTCGGGGTCCAGGAGTGCGAGGCGGATGATGGAGTCGGTGCCTTCGGTGACGGTCAGTTGGCCGGTGTTGTTGTTCATGTCGGTGGCGGCGAAGGTGCGGTTGGCGACTTCTCCGGGGGTGGCGGCGTTGAACTTGATGCCGGGGAATGCCTGTGCGTAGCGGACGGTGAGCATGTTCAGTGCCGCTTTGGAGGAGCTGTAGGAGAGTTCGTGCATCGCCGACACCGGCTGCCCGGGATCGGTCACCACCGAGAACGCTCCGACGGCGCTGGAGACCATCACCACCCGGGGATGGTCGGCGGCCCGCAGCAGCGGCAGGAAGGCGTGGGTGACGCGGATCGGGCCGTAGACGTTGGTGTCGTACACGCCGTGGACCTCCGTGGCCGTCGCCTGTCCGGGGTGGACCGCGTGGCCCGGCGCGCCCGCGTTGTTGACCAGGACGTCCAGCCGGCCGGTGTGCGCACGCACCAGCTCCTCCGCCGCCGTCACGGACGCGTCGGAGGTGACGTCCAGCGGGACCAGGACGACGTCGATGCCCTCGGCGGCCAGCTTCCCGGCGGCCTCACGGCCCCGGCCCTCGTCCCGGGAGCCGAGGAACACCTTCCATCCCAGCGCTCCGAGACGCCGGGCGGTCTCCAGGCCCAGGCCCTTGTTGGCACCGGTGATCAGGACGGTGGACTGCTTCGAATCGCTCATGCCCCCAAGACACCGCTCCCCCCACCCCCGTGACACCGCGTGAGCGGCATCACACCGCCGGACGGTCCTCCACACCTCCCCGGGAACCACGCGGGGACCAGAGCAGACGGACCATCAGGCCAGCCCCAGCCCCGCGTGGGAGAACTGAGCCGCGCTGGAGGCGGTGGGCGAGAAGTCCGCTCGCGTCAGTGGATGTCCGCCGCGTCGAGGAGAGTGACGACGGTGGGGGTGACGAGTCCGGTGAGGCTGTCGGCGCCGATGCCCGCGCGGGCGCTGGCGCCGTCGAAGACGAGGATGAGCTGCCGGGCCAGGAGACCGGGATCGGCGGCGGCGCCCCGTTCGGCCTCGGAGCGGAAGAACGCCGTGAGGTTCCCCTTGATGCGGTGGGCGACCTTGCTGGCAGGGTGGTCCTTGTCCTTGAGCTCGATCTGTACGGCGAGGTACCGGCAGCCGCGGAACTCGGGGGCGTCCGCCTGGAGTTCGGCCTGTTCGAAGACGTGGAGGATCCGCTCGCGGGGGGAGCGGCCGTCGTCCGCCGGGGGCAGGAGGGTCGCGACGAAGGCCGTGGCGCGTTCCTCCAGGCTCGCCGCGAGGAGTTCGTCCTTGGTGTCGAACAGCTGGTACAGGGAGCGCTTGGACACCCCCGCCGCCTTGCAGAGCGCGTCGACGCCGATACCGACGCCGTCCCGGTAGGTCAGGGTGGCAACCGCCTCCAGCAGCCGCTCCCGGGGGCTTGGTTTCACTTGGGTGGTCATACTGCGAGGTTAACGCGATTCCACCCAGAAGAAAACCGATCGGTTTATGAGCTTCGTCGCAGGCGCCGCGCGGCGCCGCCCGCATGCGGGCGCGCGCCACCCGGGGACCCGTACTCAGTGGGCGATCACGGGCTCACCCTCCGACGGCGCCAGGGCCTTGTTCGGTATCAGGATCGCCGCGAGCACCGCGCCGACCGCGAAGAACCCGGCACCCCACGCCAGGGTGGCCGTGTACCCCTCGACCCCGGCCTGCGCGGCGGTCAGCGCACCGGGCCGGTGCGAGGACAGGTAGTCGCTCGCGGCCGACGAGGCGACGGTGGTCAGCAGCGCCGTACTGATCGAACCGCCCACCTGCTGGCCGGTGTTGATCAGCGCCGACGCGACGCCCGTGTCCTCGTGGTGCACGCCGGCGGTCGCACCCTGGAACGCGGTGGTCATCACCCCGCCGAGACCGAGGCCGAGCAGGATCATGCCGGGCATGATGTGGGCGGCGTAGGTGCTGTCCAGCTCAAGCCTGCTCAGCAGGGCCATACCGGCCGCGGCGACCAGGAAGCTGGCGCTGACCACGGCCTTCGGGCCGACCCTGGGCAGCAGCAGCGCGGGCGCCGTGGTCGACGCGGCGACGATCCCCCCGACCATCGGCAGGAACGCCAGACCGGTCTTGATCGGCGAGTAGCCGAGGCTGGCCTCCAGGTAGTAGGTGAGGAACAGGAAGATCGAGAACATCCCCATCCCCACGACGAACACCGCCAGGAACGAACCACCGCGGGTCCGGTCCCGTACGAGCCGCAGCGGCAGCAGCGGATGCGCCACCCTGGACTCCAGCCACACGAAGACTGCGAGCAGGACTGCCCCGGTGATCATGGAACCGAGGGCGACCGGGTCGGTCCAGCTGGTCGATTCGACGTGCGCGAAGCCGTAGACGACGGCGAACAGCGCGGCGCTCACCACGAGGGTGCCGGGAACGTCGATCTCGGGCCGCTTGGTGATCGCGGGCTTGGCCAGCCACAGCAGCGCGCCTACCAGTGCGACGGCCGCGAAGACGACGTTCACGTACATCACCCAGCGCCAGGACGCCCACTCGGTGAGCATGCCGCCGAGCAGCAGCCCGACCGCGCCGCCGGCCCCGGACAGCGCGCTGAAGACGCCGAAGGCCCGCGCCCTCTCGGTCGGTTCGGTGAAGGTGACGCTCAGCAGCGAGAGCGCGGCGGGCGCGAGCAGCGCGGCGAAGAGCCCCTGGGCCACGCGTGCCGCGACGAGGATCTCGAAGCTGCCCGCCGCGCCCCCTAGGACGGACGCGCCCGCGAAACCGATCAGGCCGGTCAGGAAGGTGGTGCGGCGGCCGAAGAGGTCGCCGAGCCGGCCGCCGAGCAGCAGCAGGCTGCCGAACGCCAGGGCGTATCCCGTGATGACCCACTGCCGGCTGCCGTCGCTGAAGCCGAGGTCGTGCTGGGCCGCGGGCAGCGCGATGTTCACGACGGTCGCGTCGAGCGTGACCATGAGCTGCGCCGTGCCCAGGACGGCCAGCACCCACCAGCGGACGGCGTGGGAGCCGCGGCGGCCCGGGTCTGTTGTGTGCGAGGCGGGTGCCTCGCGGTCGAAGGTGGTACTCACGTTTCCCCTTGGTCGCTGGTCACAGGCCCGCAAGTGGCCGGAAACCGATCTGTTTCCATCTAGGTAAACAGATCGGTTTCATCGATGCAAGCCGGGTGGCGGCCCGGGATTGCGCGAGGAAACCGGTCGGTTTACGATTGGCGGGAACCGATCGGTTTCGCCTCGTGCGGGCATGACCGTCCCCGGCTGGCCGTCCGCTCCGCCGGACCGCACCCGAGTCACATATCCGCAGCACACGCGCAAGGAGTCGGCGAGATGCCCCACCGCGAGACCCGCCCCACGATCCACATCCCCGGAACCACCAGCCACGCGCTCGCTCCGCGTGCGGGACACGGCCGCGAGGGAGCACTGCGCTATCTCAAGGCGGGCAGTGGTGCGCCCCTGGTCCTGCTGCACACCGTGCGCACGCAGGCCGAGCACTACCGCCATCTCATCCCGCTGGTCTCGGACCGCTACACCGTCTACGCCCTCGACCTGCCGGGGATGGGCTACTCCGAGATCGTGCCCGGCGCCTCGTACGAGGAACCGGCCATGCGTGCGGGCGTCAAGCGGCTCCTGACCGAACTCGACCTCCACGACGTCACGCTGGTCGGGGAGTCCATGGGGGCCGTGCTCGCCCTCACCGCCGCGGCCGATCTCCCGGAGCGGGTGCGGCGTGTCGTCGCGGTGAACGCGTACGACTTCCGCGGTGGGGTCGCCCGGTCCAGCCTCCTCGCCCGATTCGTGGTCAGCGGTGCCCTCGCGCCCGGGGTGGGCACGATGATCGCAGGGCTTCAGCCCAGGCCCGCCCTCCGCGCGATCATGCAGGGCGGCCTCGGTGACAAGAGCGCGCTGCGGGAGGACTACCTGGGCGAACTCCTCCAGGTGGGCCGCCGTCCCGGCTATCCGGCCGTCGCCCGGGGCGTGTTCCAGGCCATGCCCAGCCTCATCGCCGCCCGCTCGCGCTACACCGAGGTCAAGGCCCCGATCCATCTCGTCTACGGCGAGAAGGACTGGTCCCGGCCCTCGGACCGCGAGGCCAACCGGCTGCTGCTGCCCGCCGCCGACTTCACGCAGGTGCCGAAGGCCGGCCACTTCATCGCCCTGGAGAGGCCCGACGTGCTGGCCGGCCTGCTCAACGAGGCGGCGTGATCGTCCGGCGGCCGGTGCGGGGCCGGTGACGTACCGACTTGCCACCTGAAACCGATCGGTTTACAGTCGATGAAACCGATCGGTTTCCCATTGTGTGGAGGCAGTTGTGACAACACTCAAGGGCGCCACCGTCCTCGTCACCGGAGGCGGCCGGGGCATCGGCAGGACGCTGGTCGAGGAACTCTTCGAACGCGGCGCCGCCAAGGTCTACGCGACGGCCCGCGACCCGCGCACCGTGACCCACTCCCGCGCCGTCGCGCTCCCGCTGGAGGTGACCGACCCGGCATCCGTGACGGCCGCCGCCGAGCGCGCCCAGGACGTCACCGTCCTGATCAACAACGCCGGCGCCTCGGTCCGCGCCTCCTACCTCGACTCCCCGATGGAGGACGTACGCCAGGACCTGGAGACCAACTTCTACGGCCCTCTGCTGCTCACCCGGGCTTTCGCGCCGATCATCGAGCGCAACGGCGGCGGACACATCCTCAACGTCCACTCCGCCCTGTCGTGGCTGGCCGACGGCACGCCCTACAGCGCCTCGAAGGCCGCCCTCTGGTCGCAGACCAACTCCCTGCGTCTGGAACTGAAGCCGCGCGGCATCGCGGTGACCGGCCTCCACGTCGCCTACGTGGACACCGACCTGACGTCGGGGCTCGACGCGCCCAAGGCCGATCCCCGCGATGTGGCGCGGGCGGCGCTGGACGGCGTTGAGGCGGGAGCGCATGAGGTCCTCGCCGACGACACCACGCGCTGGGTCAAGTCCCAGCTGTCTGCGGATCTGGAAGCGCTGTACGCCCAGCTGAACCAGTAGCAGGCCGACACCGGGCCCTCGCCGATCCGGCGAAGGGCACCTGATGTCAGAGACCCGGCTCGTCCTCGGTTACGACGTGGCTCAGGGCTGTGCGAAGAACCTCGCCGATTCGGCACCGCACACCGCGCAGCACAGGAAGTCCCTGGCCCGGCGTATGCCACGGCGCTACCGGCCGGCTGTAGCGCCTCCGCCCTCACCACCGACCCTCACCCGAGCGTCCGCCATGCGCTCTGCCCGGCGTCCGGCCGAACTCGTCGCCGAACGCGGCCTGTCGGCCCCACCCCCACCGAAGTGCGTGACGCGGTCACGCGCGCCTCACGCCACGTCACACAACAGGAAAGGAAGCCCGATGGCCGGTAAGAACAGGCTCGGCGACCATCCCACCGTCGTGAAGGTCCGCCAGCGGGACGATCGCGGCGTCACCCGGCCCGCCGGGCCGCTGGACGCCGACCGGCTGCGGCAGCTGTGCCTCGACGCGGGTGCGGACGACGTCGGGTTCGTCGAGATCGGCCGGGCGGACGTCGCCGACCAGCGGGCGGACCTGGAAGCCGCGCTGCCGGGTGTCCGTACGCTGATCAGCTTCGTGACCCGGATGAACCGGGAGAACATCCGCACCCCGGCGCGCTCGGTGGCCAACCTGGAGTTCCACCACACCGGCGACCACACCAACGAGATCGGGCGGCACGTGGTGGGGGAGCTGGAGGCGATGGGCGTACGCGCCATCAACCCCGCGATGGGCTTTCCGATGGAGATGGACAAGTTCCCCAGGAAGGCGTGGGTCGTCTCGCACAAGCCGGTCGCCGTGGCGGCGGGACTCGGCAGGATGGGAATCCACCGCAACGTCATCCACCCCCAGTTCGGCAATTTCATCCTCCTGGGCACCATTCTCGTCGACGCCGAGGTCAGCGAATACACCCGGCCCATCGACTACAACCCCTGTCTGGAATGCAAGTTGTGCGTGACGGCCTGCCCGACCGGGGCGATTGCCTCCGACGGGCATTTCAACTTCTCCGCCTGCTACACGCACAACTACCGCGAATTCATGGGGGGATTCGGCGACTGGGCGGAACAGGTCGCCGAGAGCCGCACCGCCGACGACTACCGCTCGCGCGTGAGCGACGCCGAGAGCGCGTCCATGTGGCAGAGCCTGTCCTTCGGCGCCAACTACAAAGCGGCCTACTGCATGTCGGTGTGCCCGGCCGGCGAGGACGTCATCGGGCCCTGGCTGGAGAACCGCAAGTCCCACCTCACCCAGGTCGTTCGCCCCCTGGTGGACAAGGAAGAGACCGTCTACGTCGTTCCCGGCTCCGACGCCGAGCAGCACGTGGCCAAACAGTTCCCCAACAAGCGGACGAAGCACGTCGCGATGAGCCTGCGCGCGCACAGCATCGACGGCCTCGTGGAAGGCATGCCGCTGATCTTCCAGCGCGAACAGGCCAAGGACATGTCCGCCACCTACCACTTCACCTTCACCGGCGACGAGTCCCGGCAGATCACCGTGACCATCCGCGACCGCGAACTCGGCATCACCGACGGACACCACGGCGACGCGGACCTCAAGGTCACCGCCGACACGGCCACCTGGCTGCGGTTCCTCACCAAACCGACCGTTCTGGCGTGGGCCCTCGTCCGCCGGCAGATCAAACTCCAGGGCTCTCCCCGGCTGTTGCGCGAATTTGGCCGCTGTTTCCCGTCCTGACCGGCCACGGAATCGCGTACCACCGCCTCACCCCCCCCACGAGAAGAAAGTCAGGCCATGAGCAATCCCGGCACCGAAGTCGAACTCGACCTCGTACTCGACCGCAAAGAAGCGATAGCCGACGGCGTCGTCCTGCTGACACTGCGCGACCCGGCAGGCCGGCCCCTTCCGGAATGGGAACCGGGAGCACACATCGACCTGGTCCTGCGCGCCGACCTCGTCCGGCAGTACTCGCTGTGCGGCGACCCGGCGGACCGGTCCCGCCTCCAGGTCGCGGTGCTGCGCGAACCGGAGAGCCGGGGCGGGTCGAGCCACGTGCACGACGTGCTCACCGCAGGCGACCTTGTGCGCATCCGCGGCCCGCGCAACCACTTCCCCCTCGTGAAGGCCAAGAACTACCTGTTCATCGCCGGCGGCATCGGCGTCACCCCGATCCTCCCCATGATCGCGGCCGTCGACGCGACCCGCGCCGACTGGCGCCTCGTCTACGGCGGCCGTACCCGAGCGTCCATGGCCTTCGCCGAGACCCTGCGACAGACGTACGGAGACCGGGTGACCCTCCACCCCCAGGACGAGTACGGCCTCCTGGACCTGCCCTCCCTGCTCGGCAAGCCGCAACGCAAGACGGCCGTCTACACCTGCGGCCCCGAACCCCTCCTCGCGGCCGTCGAGACCAGCTGCGAGACCTGGCCCGCCGGCTCCCTCCACCTGGAGCGCTTCGCCCCGAAACAGGACGCCACCACCGGCCCGCGCACCACCTTCGAGGTCGAACTCGCCCAGAGCGGCCGGACCCTGAAGGTCTCCCAGGACATGACCATCCTGGAAGCCGTCGCGGACGCCGGTGTCTCCGTGATGACCTCCTGCGAGGAAGGCATCTGCGGCACCTGCGAGACGACCGTCCTCTCCGGCGAGATCGACCACCGCGACTCCGTCCTGGACGACGAGGAACGCGCCGCCGGCGACACCATGATGATCTGCGTCTCCCGCGCCAAGAGCGACCGCCTGGTCCTCGACCTCTGATCTCCGTCCGACCAATGAAAACGCGATTGCCCGGAGAGGAATACCGGAAATGACCGAGAATTCACGACAGAAGAAGTTCTACGCCCTCAACATGTTCGACGTGGTCGACCTGGAGAAATACCTCGCGTATTTCAGCCGACTGCCCGAAGTCGCCCCACAATACGGCGGGCGCATGGTGGCATTCGGCCGCTTCCAGGACAACGTGACCGGTGACGTGACGCCACGGCAGGTCCTGTTCCTCGTCGAATGGGAGTCGGAAGAGGCGTTCACCAGCTTCCGCGACGATCCCGAGCTGGCCGACCTGCATCCCCTGCGGGAGGACGGGACCGCCTCCTACGTCTGGCAGACGTTCGGCGGTCTCGACATGAGCGACCCCACCGCCGTCTCCCTCGACGATGTACTGGCCGTGCTCAAGCCCTGACACCCCGCCGCCTCTCCCTGGGTGCTGACGCCCAGTTCGGACAGGATCTGACGGACGTGGAACTCGACCGTGTGCCCGGTGACATGGAGGGTCTCCCGGCGAGCGGCGTGGCCCTGCGCCCGTCCCTCTCAGTTGCCCCTCGCCGGTGGGTGAGCGCAGGCAGCGTGTCCGTCCCGTCGGCTTATCCCTTCGGACAGTCGGAACCGTCCGAAGGGACAGCGGAAGCAGAGCTTCCGGCAGGAGAGGCTGGAGGCGTTGGAAACAGGCATTGGGTGCAGAGCCGACACTTCGAGTACGTGGGGAGAAAAGGTGAGAACCGTCTTCAGGCGGCTCCGGAAGGCCGGAGTGACAGCCCTGGTCGTGAGTTCCGCACTCGGGGCCGTGTTCCTGGCGCAGACACAGGCTTCCGCAGGCTGGGTCCCGAGGCCGCCCTCGCCGCCCGGCTGCGGAGTCTGCTGACAGGCAGATCGCCCCGGTGCGCGGTCCTTCGCCGACTCGTCGCGCACAGGGGTCAGCGCTCTCGCCCTTGCGGCGTCCGAGGGAAGAGGCGCAAGGCGTTCGCTGTCGTCAGCGAGCGCCATGTGGTGTCTCGCGTAGGCGGCTCGGCCGTGTCGAGCGCCGCGATGTGGGCGTCGGCGAGCGGCCCGGGTGTCCAGCAGTAGTCGCTGCCGAAGAGCACGCGGTCGGGGCCTGCCAGTTTCAGCAGGGCCGGAACCTGGCGCGGGAAGGCCGTACCGGCGAGGTCGTAGTACAGGGAGCCCAGTTGCTCCACCGCGTCCGGCGCGGGCGTGCCCTGGGCCGACGGCACGAAGAGCCGCAGGAACTCGGCGATGCGGTCGGCCAGGACAGGGATCGCGCCCCCGCAGTGCGGGACGATCACCCGGAGACCCGGATGCCGGGTCAGGACGCCCGCCGTCACCAGGTCCGTCACGGCACGGGCCGTGTCGAAGATGTACTCGACCATCGGACGCGGTCGGCCGAGAGCGGACCGCTCCCAGCACACGGGGGAGGTGGGGTGCAGGAAGACGACAGCCGCCCGGCGGTCCAGCTCGGCGAACACCGGCTCCAGCAGCGCGTCGCCCAGGTACACACCGCGGGTGTGAGTCAGCAACACCACCCCGTCGGCGCCCAGTTCGTCGAAGGCGAAGGCGATCTCCTCCAGCGCGCCGTCCACGTCCGGCAGCGGAAGCGATACGAACGTGCCGAAGCGGCCCGGGTGGTCGTGGGCCACGCCGGCGGTGTACTCGTTGACGCGCCGGGCCAGGACACGGGCCGCCTTGTCGTCGCCGAAGTGCACGCCGGGGGAGGACAGGGAGAGCATCGCGGTCGCGATGCCGTTGCGGTCCATCAGATCCAGGTGGTCGCGTACGGACCACGACGGCCAGCCGGCCATGCCGTCGGGATGGGCATGGCCCGCCGCGGTCGCCTGCTCCACGTAGAAGCCGGGCAGGTGGTGGGCGTGGACGTCGATGAGGCCAGAGGTCATGGCGGCGAGCTTTCTTCTCGTGGGCCGGGAACGGGGGCGCCTGCGCTACTCCACCTGCTCGCCCCCGGCCAGCCGGACCTCCTCGTTGTCCAGGGCCGCCTGGAGCCGGCGCAGTACGGTGTCGTCGATCCGCGCCTCGTCCCTCAGACGGACGACGGTCGCGCGCTTCGTGGCGATGAGAGCGAGGCGGAGGTCGGTGTAGTGGCGGTTGTGGAGCAGGGCGGGGTTGTCGTCCGCGCCCGCGCCCCGGGCCCGTACGGTCGCGAGGCCGGCCTCGTACTCCTGCCGCAGCCACTCCACGACCTGGGGCGTGGTGCCCAGTTCGGAGGCGAGCCGGGGCAGCGCCTCGATGGCCTCCTCGGCCGCCAGGGTCTCGGCGAGGAACTGCTCCTCGTCGACGGAGGTGTCGCGGGGCAGCCGGGCCCAGCGCACCACACCCGGCAGCAGCAGCCCCTGCACCACGAGGGTTACGACGATGACGCCGGAGGTGACGAAGACGATGAACGCCCGGCCGGGGAACGGCTCACCCGAGTCGAGGGTCTCCGGCACCGACAGCGCCACCGCGAGTGACACCGCGCCCCGGAAACCCGCCAGCCCGCTGACCACACGCGCGCGGTCGCTCATCCGGCGCAGCCGCTGCCCGGGACGCCGGTCGAGGGCGCGGATCAGATAGGCGGAGGCGAACAGGAACACGAACCGGACCGCGACCAGGACCACGCTGACCACCCCGACCGCGATGAGGGCGTCCCGGAGGTCGGAGCGGCTCAAGTGCCGCAGCGCGTACTGGAGTTCCACCCCGACCAGGACGAACAGCGCGCCGTTGATGATGAACGTGGCCAGCGGCCAGAAGGCCAGCGCCTGACGGCGGTGCTGGGCGCGGATCAGGCGGGGCGCCACCTGGGCCATGATCAGACCGCTCACCACGACCGCGAGAACGCCGGAGGCGTGGACCGACTCGGCCAGCAGGTACGCCGTGAACGGCGCCAGGATCATGACCAGATTGCCCAGCAGCGGATCGTCCAGCCGCCGCCGCAGGTTCATGTTGACCCAGGCGACCACGACGCCGACGACGGCCCCGCCGCCGTACGCGAGCAGGAACAGCGCGCCGACGTGGGGGAGGGTGAGGTGCTCCTCGCCCACGGTGATGCCGACCGCCAGACCGTAGATCACCAGCGCGGTGCCGTCGTTGACGAGGCTCTCCGCGCGCAGGACCGTGATCTGCCGGCGCGGCAGGGCACCCGCCAGTGCGCTCACCGCCGTCGCGTCGGTCGGCGCCACGGCCGCGCCCAGCGCCCACGCCGGCCCCCACGGCAGCCCGAGCGCGTGCCCGGCGACCGCCACCGCCCCCGCGGTGAGGATCACCAGCACCGTACTGAGCAGGACGATGCCGCGCAGGTTCGAGCGGATCTCCCGCATCGACGTGGTCAGGCTCTCCCAGTACAGCAGCACGGGAAGGAAGAGCAACAACACCACCTCGGGCGGGAGTTGCGTCTGCCGGACGGCCGGCACGAGACCGATGAGGGCGCCCAGGACCAGCAGCACGACAGGCGGCGCGACCCGCAGCCGCTGCCCCAGGACGTTCCCCGCCAGCACCGCCGCACCCAGGACGACGACAAGTTCGAGACCGTGCATGACCGCTACTCCGGTGCGGGGCCGGCCGACGCCGGCCCGGCGGATCGCAGGGGGTTCGCCCCGGCCGCCCGGGCGGCCGACGCCGTGCTCCGGTACGCCGTACCGGCGCGGCGTGATCGTCCCGGTTCCGGGCGCCTGACCCGAGGAACTCTCACGGACGCAGCAGCGCCTTGACGGCGCGGCGCTCGTCCATGGCCCGATACCCCTCGGCCGCCTCCTCCAGAGGCAGGGTGAGGTCGAAGACCTTGCCCGGGGCGATACGGCCGTCGAGGACGCGGTCGATCAGGCCGGGAAGGTAGGAGCGCACCGGGGCGAGGCCGCCGCGCAGGCCGACGTGGGAGAAGAACAACTCCTGGCCGTCGATCCGCGTACCGTGCGGGAAGCCGACGAAACCGACGTTGCCGCCCGGACGCGCCGACTTCAGGCCCTGGCGCATCGACTCCTGCGAGCCGACGCACTCCAGGACCGAGTCGGCGCCGACGCCGTCCGTCAGCTCCTTGATACGGGCGACGCCCTCCTCGCCCCGCTCGGTGACGATGTCGGTGGCGCCGAACTCCAGGGCCAGCTTCTGCCGGGACCCGTGCCGGCTCATGGCGATGATCCGCTCGGCGCCCAACTCCTTCGCGGCGATGACCCCGCACAGGCCGACCGCGCCGTCACCGACGACCACGGCCGTCGAACCGGGCCCGACCTCGGCGGCCCGGGCGGCGTACCAGCCCGTGCCCATGACGTCGGACAGGGTCAGCAGACTCGGGATCAGCTCCTCGTCCGGCAGCTCCGGGGTGGCGACCAGGGTGCCGTCGGCGAGCGGGACGCGGACGTACTCGGCCTGGGCGCCGTTCACCTGCTGCGCGTGCAGACACGACGTCTGGTACCCGGCCCGGCAGTTGGGGCAGGTGTTGTCGGAGGCCACGAAGGAACCGATGACGAACTGTCCCGGCCGGACGGCTGTGACCTCGCTGCCGACCTCCTCGACGACACCGACGTACTCGTGGCCGATCGCCCACGGTTCGGCGACCGGCAGGACGCCGCGGTAGCTCCACAGGTCGGAGCCGCACACGCAGGCGGCGACGGTGCGGACGACCGCGTCCGTCGGTGCCTCGATCCTCGGTTCCGGGGCGTTCTCCACCCGGATGTCCCCCGGCGCGTGAATGATGGTTGCTCGCATCGTGCCTTCCCGGCTCTCGTGATGTCTGTCGTGCCGCCGTCGGGCGTCAGCGTGCCCGTTCCCCAGATGGGTGATGGCCTCGATCGTGGGGGCGGAATTCTGAAATCCAGGAGCCCGCGAAGGGGAGAATTCCACCGACAGAACTGCTTAGCCAGGGGGGAAATCCTTACCCCCCTCCAGGCGGCCCCACAATGCCGGACTGCCCCCGCGTGCCGTCGGCCCGCCCGGCTGAACCGGGGAGAAAATCCTCCCCCTCACAGGCCGCCCGAACCCTGCGACACTCGCTGCCATGTACACCGAAGCGCGCTGGTCCGAACTGGGAGAGTTCCTCAAGGCGTGCCGGGCGCAGCTCAGCCCGCGGACCGTCGGGCTCCCCGAGACCGGGACACGCCGCCGGGTGCCGGGGCTGCGCCGTGAGGAGGTCGCCCACCTCGTGGGGATCAGCACCCACGCGTACGCCCGACTGGAACAGGGACGCGCTCCGGTGCCCAGGACGGTGCTCGCCGCGCTCGTCCGCGCCCTCCACCTCGACGACGCCCAGCGCGACCGCCTGTTCGAGCTGGCCGCGGGAGGCGTCCGCGAACCGCGCCGCCGGCCGGCGCAGAAAGCCCACCCGCAGCTCCTGCGCCTGCTGGACGAGCTGACCACGAGCCCCGCACTCGTCATCGGCCGCCACCTGGACATCCTCGCCTGGAACCCCACGGCAGCCGCCCTGCTCACCGACTTCGACGAGATCCCCGCGAAGAAGCGCAACTACGCGCGCCTGATGTTCACCGACCCCGCCTTCCGGGAGCTGTGCCTCGACTGGCGGACCAACGCCCGGACCTGCGTGACCCAGCTGCGCATGGAGGCCGCCCGCCACCCCGGTGACCCCGATCTCGCCGCGCTCGTCGGCGAGTTGTCCGTCGCCGACGCCGACTTCCGGCGGTGGTGGGCGGGCCGCCAGATGAACGCCCTGCGGACGGGAACGGGACGGCTGCGCCACCCGGTCGTCGGCGACCTCACCCTGGACTGGGACAGCCTGACCTGCACCGCCGACCCCGCACAGAACCTGCTCGTCGCCACCGCCGAACCCGGCACCCCCTCGCACGACGGGCTGCTGTTCCTCGCATCGTGGACCGCGGACCCGGAACAGCCCGCCTGACGGGCCGACGAAAGCCGTGCCGCAGCCTCGCGGCCCGCGTCGGCGAGGAGCAGCGACCGCTCCGGCAGCCACCTGGAGGCGAGCAGGTACGCGGTGACGCATCCCGCCGAGGCCACCGACGACCGGGTGGCGCAGCCCTCAGGGCCATTTCCACCTCCTGAATTCGAGCTCCGGCGACCATGGCCGCCGGTCCGTTGAACAGGCCTCGCGAAAGGGGGGGGAGGAATTCATCCCCCGTACGGGCGGTACCCGGGACGTAAAGCAGCCTCTTTTTCTTTCTCCCGGCGAAGGGCAGCGTGTCTCTCCCCTGAGCCCAGTGCTGTCCGTCGGCACCTTCCGCACCACCCTGCGCTTCGAGAAACGCGACCTGCCCGGCGCACCCCACCGATACGACGTCGGCAGCCGGGGCCCGTCTGAGAGGAAAGCAATGAACCGCGCCCTCACACCGCTGTTCGCGACCGCGGGCGGCACCGCGGTCGCGAACCTCTACTGGGCCCAGCCGCTGACCGGCCTCATCGCCGGTGACCTGAACGCCTCCACCACGTCGGCAGGCCGGCTCGTGACCGCCACGCAGATCGGCTACGCGGCCGGAGCGCTACTGCTGGTGCCGCTCGGCGACGTCCTTGACCGGCGCCGGCTCATCCCCGGCCTGATGCTCTGCGCCGCCCTCTCCCTCGTCGCCTGCGCCATCGCCCCGTCCCTGGGCACGCTCCTGACGGCCACGACCCTCCTGGGCCTGACGACCGTCAGCGGCCAGCTGCTCACCCCGCTCGCCGGCGACCTCGCCGACGACACCGACCGCGGACAGGCCGTCGGCACGGTGGTCTCCGGGCTGCTCATCGGCATCCTCACCTCCCGCACCGTCAGCGGAGTTCTCGCGGACACCGCCGGATGGCGTGCCGTGTACGCCGTCGCCGCGGCGGCCTCCGTCGCCTTCGCGCTGCTCCTGCACCGGGCGATCCCGCCGCTCGCTCCGCGGGCCCGGATGCCCTACCCGAGGCTGCTGCTCGCGGTGTGGCAGGCGGTCCGCGAGGAACGCGCGGTCCGCTGGACCCTGGTCCTCAGCGCCACCGCCTTCGGCGTCTTCACCATGTTCTGGACCGCCCTGACCTTCCTGCTCAGCGCGGAACCGTTCTCCTATCCGGTCGCCGCCATCGGCCTGTTCGGCATCGTCGGCCTGGCCGGGGCGCTCGCGGCGCGGCGCGCGGGGCGGCTCCACGACCAGGGCCGCTCCACGCCCGCCACCGGCTGGGGCTGGGCCGTGATCGTGGTCTCCTTCGCCGTCGCGGCCTGCGCCGGCCGGTCCCTGGCGGGGATCGTCGTGGCCGTCGTCCTGCTCGACATCGGCGTACAGGCCGTGAACATCCTCAACCAGACGCGGCTGTTCGCGCTCGCGCCGCAGGCCCGCAGCCGCCTCAACACGGCCTTCGTCACCTGCAACTTCCTCGGCGGCGCGGCAGGCTCCGCCGCCGCCTCCGCCCTGTGGCCGGACGGCGGCTGGAGGGCCGTCTCCCTGACAGGAGCCGGCCTGGGGTGCGCCGCACTCCTCGCCTGGGCCTTCGGCCGCAGAGGGCCGCTGCTGACCGCGCGCCCTTGATCCCGCCGCTCGCCATGACGTTCCCGATCGGCTCTGGTTTCGGTGCCACAAGCATCACCGCCGATGCCCTCCCGGCATCGACCTCAGCGGAAAGCTCGCCGTCCCCGCGCAGCGGCCCTCGAACCCGGCGGCGCCCGCGTGGTCTCCGGCGGCCACCACGCGGGTGCGGCCGGAAACCGTCCGACCGCACCCGCGCGCCGGCGCTGGACGATCGGCTCGTGGACGATGCCGCGCTCACCGGGGCGGCCGTAGGCCAGCGGCGTGACCAGTCGGCCTCGGTCACGCACCGCCCGAGCGGGGAGAACGCCGAGGGAGGCGCCGTCGAAGCCCTCGGGCACCTCCGCGCGCACCCGGTCCGGGTACCCGGCGCCGGGATCCAGGACGATGTCCGCGCCCAGCTCCTCGCCCAGGGCCTCGTCCCGCTCCGACGCGTCGGCCACTACCCGCGGCCCGTCTGCCTTGGCCCGCTGGACGGCGTAACCGCCCACCGCGCCGGCCGCTCCGGTGACGGCGAGGGGCTGCCCCGCCGCGAGGCGCGCGGTGAGACCGTTCATCGGCCTGTACGTCGCTCGCGCTGCGGGGTGCGCGTGCCACCGACTCGGCCGGGACGACGACCTGCTCGGCATCACGTGGTCGTCGACGCGCAGGTCCGTCTCCGTACCCGCGCCGATCTGGTCCACGACGCAGGCGGCCTCCATGGCGGGAACGAACGGCGGCCGGGAGCCAGTGGACCGGGCGGGGCCGCCGCGCGCAGCCGGACACGTGCCTCGCCGGGACCGGCGTCCGGGGCGGGCAGCTTCAGGGCCTTCAGCATGGCCGCTCCTACGAAGGGGGCGTTCAGGTCGCCGCGTCGGTCGCCGTCGGCTTCTGGTCGGCGTTCCAGGAGGCGAGGAGGCGCAGGCCGTCGTGGGAGGGGGTGCCGGGTTCGGCGTTCCATACGATGATGTGCTGGTCGGGGTCCGTGCCGCAGGTGAGGGTGTTCCAGTCGAGGGTCAGCTCGCCCACCACGGGATGCCGCAGCTTCTTGACGCCCTTGCCCCGCGCAGCGACGTCGTGCTCGGTCCACCACTGCCGGAACTGCGCGTCACGGGCGGAGAGTTCCTCGACGAGCGCGGTGAGCGGCTGGTCGTCGGGGTAGCGCGCGCTCTCCATGCGCAGTTGGGCGATGGCCAGCCGCGTGACCTCCTCCCAGTCGACGTACAGCTCGCGCATCCAGGGCTCGGTGACCAGCAGCCGGACGAACACCCGCTCCGGCTCGGGGTAGCGCCCGAAGTCGGTCCACAGGGCGGCGGCGAGCCGGTTCCAGCCGAGGATGTCGGTGCACCGGCCGATGACGAAGGCGGGGGAGGCGCTGAGATCGTCCAGCATGCGCTGCAACTGCGCGTCCACCTGCTGGCGCTCGCGGTACACGGACGGCCGCGTCTTCTCCTTCGCCGCGAGGTCGAAGAGATAGGCCCGCTGGTCGTCGTTGAGCCGCAGCACCTGGGCGATCTCGTCGAGCAGGGGAGCCGACGCCTGGATCCGGCCCTGTTCGATCCGGGTGTAGTACTCGGTGCTGATCGCGGCGAGGAGGGCCACCTCTTCACGGCGCAGGCCCTGCACGCGCCGTCGCTGCCCGCCGCGCAGACCGACATCGGAGGGGGCGAGCTCGGCACGACGGGCTTTGAGGAACTCACCCAGCTCGTTCAGATGAGGGTTGCGCTTCATGACCTTCAGCCTGGCACAGAAGCCGCGGGGGGAGAGGGGGACGGATCACTCCCCTGGCTGATCGGCCGAGGCCCGGTGCGCGCATCGCGTACCGGGCCTCGGGGGGAGGCGTTCCGGGATCGTCAGTTCAGCGTCTTGACCAGCTCCTCGGCGAGCGGAACGGCCGAGTAGGGGTTCTGGCCGGTGAAGAGGGTGCGGTCGACCTCGACGTGCGGGGTGAACGGCTCGCTCTCGCGGTAGTCGGCCCGAAGCTCGCCCACGAGGCGGTCCTGGAGCAGCCACTTCGCCCGGTCCGCGAGGCCGTTCCGCTTCTCCTCGGCATTGGACAGTCCGGTCAGCCGGTAGCCGGCGTACGGGGACGTCCCGTCGGGGCGGACGGTGGCGAGCAGGGCGGCGGGGCCGTGGCACACCAGCGACACGGGCTTGCCGGACGCGAGCCAGTCGGTGAGCAGCCTGCCGGAAGCGGCGTCGCCGGGCAGGTCCTCCATGGGCCCCCAGCCGCCGGGGTAGAAGACGGCCGCGTAGTCGTCGATGTCGACGTCCTCGATACGCATCGGGTTCGCCAGCTCGGTCGCCTCGCGCACCGCCGTCCGCATCCGCTCGGCGCCCTCCTCGCCGCCGTTGAAGTCGGCGGTGAGGCTGAGCGCGTCCACGGTGGGCGGGACGCCGCCCGGTGTCGCCGCCGCGATCTCGTACCCGGCCGCCTTGAAGACCCGGTAGGGGCCGATGGCCTCCTCGGCCCAGTAGCCCGTGGGCTGCCGGGTTCCGTCGGCGAGCGTCCAGTGGTCGGCGGCCGTGATCACGAAAAGGATCTTTGCCATGGTGAGAGGGTCTCCTTCGGGAGGGTCAGCCCTTGAGGGCTTCCTGGAGGACGTGGCTGTCGGCGATCTGCCGCATCCGTACGGCCCGGCCGTCGCGGACGGTCCACAGGTGCAGGAACCGGACGTCGGCCTTGTTCCCGGTCTTCGTCTCGGCGTGGTAGTGGCCGAAGACGAAGACGTGGCCGGCCTCGTCGGCGTAGAACTCCTCGGGCACCGCGCCGAAGGACTCGTAGTTCGGCATCGTCCTGCCGAAGAAGTCCGTGGCCACGCTGTCCCAGCCGTGATAGACGCCCCCGCCGGGGAAGCCGGGGGTGATGTCCCAGACGAAGTCCTCGGCCATCGCCTCCTTCGTGACCTCGGGCGCCATCCGGGACTCGTAGACCCGGCGGACGAGGGCGAGGCTCGGGGAATCGGACATGGGGAACTCCTTGCGGGGGGTGGGGGA
>NZ_LIRL01000681.1 GCF_001419795.1 Streptomyces niveiscabiei | reverse complement strand
GTAGGTGCCGTCCTCGTTGAAGGGCTCGTTGACGACGTCCCAGGCGGCGATCCGCCCCTTGTACCGGCCCACCTCGGTGTCGATGTGGTTGTGGAGGAGCGTGCTCAACTGACCAGGCGTCCAGCTGCCGTTGGTGAGCCAGTTCGGGTTCTGGCTGTGCCAGACGAGGGTGTGGCCGCGCACCTGCTGCCCGTGCGCCTCGGCGAAGTCGACGATCTGGTCGGCCTCGGCCCAGTTGAACGTGCCCTGGGTGGGCTCGACGGAGCCCCACTTCATGGCGTTGCCGGGGGTCAGGGAGGAGAACTGGGAGGCGGACAGGTCGCCGTAGGTGCCGGTGAGTTTGGAGCCGGTCACGGCCGTACCGATGATTTTCCCCTTCGCCGTGCCGAGGTCGCGCAGGGGGGTGTCGGCTGCCTGGGCGGGGGATGCCGTGGCGGTGAGCAGGGCGGCGACGGTGGCCGCCCCGGCGAGCAGAGCGGGCAGGACGGACCGGTGTGATCGGGGGGAGGATCTCATGGCGGGCGCCTCCGAAAGTTTCGGTTGTGCAACCGATTGACTTCGGAGGAGTGTGGGGGCGCCCGTCGCACCCGTCAATACACCCGTCGTACCCGTCAATACATCAGCTTCCGGCCAGCGGCGGTACCCCCGTGCTCGACCGGACCACCAGACTCGTCGCCAGCTCCACCCGCGTGGCGGCCGGGCCCTCCGCGCTCCCGTTGTCCGACCGCCCCAGCTCCAGGACGAGCCGCGCCGCCGCCTCGGCCATCTCGGTCAGGGGCTGCCGTACGGTCGTCAGCGGCGGCCCGACCCAGCGGGCGACCGGCAGGTCGTCGAAACCGACGACGCTGAGGTCCTCGGGGATGCGCAGGCCCAGCTCGCGCGCGGCCTCGTACAGGCCGAGGGCCTGGAGGTCGTTGCCGGCGAAGACGGCGGTGGGGCGGTCGGGGCGGGCGAGGAGTTCGCGGCCGACGCGGTAGCCGGTGTCGTGGTGGAAGTCCCCCGCGCGGATGAGGTCGGACTCGACCGGCAGCCCGGCGGTCTCCAGCGCGGCGCGGTAGCCGTCGATGCGCGCGCGGCTGCACATCATCTGCGGCGGGCCGGTGATCGCGCCGATGCGGCGGTGGCCGAGTTCGACCAGGTGGCGGGTGGCGGCGAGGCCGCCCTGCCAGTTGGTGGCGCCGATCGAGGGGACGTCGGCGCCGGGGTCGCCCGCCGGGTCCATGACGACGAACGGCACGGAACGGCTGGTCAGCAGCGCGCGCTGGGACTCGTCGAGGCCGGACAGGACGAGGATCACGCCGTGCGGGCGGCGGGCGGCGACCTGGTCGGCCCAGGTCCGGCCCGGCGTGAGGCGGCCCGCGCTCTCGCTCAGGACGACGCTGAGGCCGGCGTCGCGCGCGACGTTCTCCACGCCCCGGATGACCTCCAGCGCCCAGGCGCTCTCCAGCTCGTGGAAGACCAGGTCGATGAGGGGTGAGCGGGTCGCCTCGGCCCGCCGGCGCCGGTAGCCGTGGGCGCGCAGCAGCTCCTCGACGCGGGTCCGGGTGCCGGGCGCGACGTCGGCCCGGCCGTTGAGGACCTTCGAAACAGTCGGCGCGGAGACGCCGGCCTCGCGGGCGATCTCCGCGAGCGTCGCGGTCTGTGGCCGCGTTTCAGCGGGGTCCGAGGGTGTCATGGCGGCGATCGTATCCCCGCACACCCTCTTGACGAACCCCGTGCGGCGCCATAGGTTCCCGGAACATTCGGAATTACGCTCGAAACATTCGTGCAGCGACTGCGCGAAACCGTCCGACTGGTGGCTCACCGACCTCTGACAGGAGCTTCATGACCACCGCCTCCGAGACCGGCTCGGCCCCCGAGCGCGCCCCCTGGCGCGACCCCTCCCTGCCCGCCGCCGCACGGGTCGACGACCTCATCTCCCGGATGACGCTCCAGGAGAAGACCGCCCAGCTGTACGGCGTCTGGGTGGGCGCCGACACCGAGGACGGCGGAGTCGCACCCCATCAGTCCGACATGACCGCCGACTACGACTGGGACGAGCTCGTCGCGCACGGCCTCGGCCAGTTGACCCGCCCCTTCGGCACCGCCCCCGTCGACCCGACGGCCGGTGCCCGCGCCCTCGCCGAGGCGCAGCGCCGGCTGGTCGCCGCGAACCGCTTCGGCATCCCGGCGCTCGCCCACGAGGAGTGCCTCGCCGGGTTCACCGCCTGGCAGGCCACCGCCTACCCGGTCCCCCTCTCCTGGGGCGCCTCCTTCGACCCCGACCTCGTCGAGAAGATGGCCGCCCGCATCGGCCACGACCTGCGCTCGGTCGGCGTCCACCAGGGCCTCGCCCCGGTCCTGGACGTCGTGCGCGACGCCCGCTGGGGCCGCGTCGAGGAGACGATCGGCGAGGACCCGTACCTCGTCGGTACGGTAGGTACGGCCTACGTACGGGGCCTGGAGTCGGCCGGCGTGGTCGCCACGCTGAAGCACTTCGCCGGGTACGCGTCCTCCGCGGGCGCCCGCAACCTGGCTCCCGTGCGCGCGGGCACCCGCGAGTTCGCGGACGTCACCCTGCCGCCGTTCGAGATGGCGATCCGCGAGGGCGGCGCCCGCTCGGTCATGCCGTCCTACACCGAGCGCGACGGCGTCCCGGCCTCCGCCGACCCGGAACTGCTCACCCAACTCCTGCGCGAGACCTGGGGGTTCACCGGCACGATCGTCTCCGACTACTTCGCGGTCGGCTTCCTGGAGACCCTGCACCGCGTCGCCGGTACGCCCGCCCAGGCGGCCCACGCGGCCCTCGCCGCCGGCATCGACGTCGAGCTGCCGACCCTGAAGTGCTACGGCAAACCGCTCCTGATGGCCGTTCAGGACGGCGCCGTGCCCGAGGAGTTGGTGGACAACGCTGTCCGGCGCGTCCTCCTCCAGAAGTGCGAACTGGGGCTCCTGGACGAGGACTGGGCGCCGGTCCACGCGGACCCGGTCGAGCTGGACTCGGCGCAGAACCGGGCGGTGGCCCGTCAACTCGCCGAGGAATCCGTCGTGTTGCTCGACAACCCGGACGGCATCCTGCCGCTCGCGCCGGACACGCGGATCGCGGTGGTCGGCCCGCGCGCCGCCGACGCGCTCGCGATGCTCGGGTGCTACTCCTTCCCGTCCCATGTCCTTCCCCATCACCCCGGTGTCGCCGACGGCATCGAGATCCCCACGGTGCTGGAGGCGCTGCGTGGTGAACTGCCCGATGCCAAGGTCACGTTCGCCGAAGGGTGCGGGGTCGACGACCCCGACACCGGCGGCTTCGACGAGGCCGTGGCGCGTGCCTCCGAGGCGGACGTCTGCGTCGCCGTCCTCGGCGACCGGGCCGGACTCTTCGGGCGGGGCACCTCGGGGGAGGGCTGCGACGCCGAGGACCTCCGACTGCCCGGCGTCCAGGCCGAGTTGCTGGACGCCCTCGTCGCCACCGGGGTCCCTGTGGTGCTGGTGATGCTCGCCGGGCGGCCGTACGCGCTGGGCCGGTGGCACGGGCGGCTCGGCGCGGTCGTCGAGGCGTTCTTCCCCGGCGAGGAGGGCGGGCCCGCCGTCGCCGGGGTGCTGTCGGGCCGCGTCAACCCGTCCGGGCGGCTGCCGGTGAGCGTGCCGCGCGTGACCGGGGGCCAGCCGTGGACGTACCTCCAGCCGCCGCTCGGGCTCAAGGGCGAGGTCAGCAACCTCGACCCGACTCCCCTGTATCCCTTCGGACACGGGCGCTCCTACACGAAGTTCGTGTGGGAGGGGTTCGGCGAAGGGGCGGCGATCCCGACCGACGGTTCGTACGACGTCGGCGTGATCGTCCGCAACGCCGGGGACGTGGCCGGGGCCGAGGTCGTCCAGCTCTACCTGCACGACCCGGTGGCCTCGGTGACGCGGCCCGACGTACGCCTGATCGGGTACCGGCGGCTGGAGTTGGCACCGGGTGAGTCCCGGCGGGTGACGTTCACCTTCCACGCGGACCTGTCGGCGTTCACGGACCGGGGCGGGCGGCGGATCGTCGAACCCGGGGTGCTGGAGCTGCGGTTGGGGGCGTCCAGCGCCGACACGCGGCATGCCGTGCAGCTCGAACTCACCGGGGAGGTGCGGGAGTTGGGGGTGGACCGGCGGCTGCTGTGCGAGGCCGAAGTGGACTAGCCGACGCTCTCGAAGCGCCACCGGTGCACTGCGCGGGCGATCAAATGCCCTTCGGGTTCCGGGAGTTCGGGCAGCTGTGCCGCGTACTCCGCGTCCCACCACGTGATGACCAGCACCCGGCCCTCGGGCCCTCGCAACGTCTCCCGACGGAGGGGAGACGTCGCGAGGGGCTGGCGGCGGGCCCAGGCGAGGAGTTCCTCGCCCCGGCCCGCCGCCGCCTTGGCCTCCCACATCAACGCGACGGTCATGAGTACAGGTTGCCCTTGCTGACCTCGTGCACGTGATCGTGCGCATGTCCGGGTACGTGGGGATCGGTGACCGGCAGCGACGAGTCCGCCGACAGGTCCCAGTCCGAGGCGGACCGGCCCCGCGCCACCATCTCCGCGCCGAGGGCCGCGACCATCGCCCCGTTGTCCGTGCACAACTTCGGCCGGGGCACCCGGAGTCGGATGCCGGCCGCCTCGCACCGCTCCTGAGCGAGCGCCCGCAGCCGGGAGTTGGCGGCGACGCCGCCGCCGATCATCAGGTGGTCGACGCCCTCGTCCCGGCAGGCCCGTACCGCCTTGCGCGTCAGCACGTCCACCACCGCCTCCTGGAAGGACGCCGCCACGTCGCGCACCGGCACCTCCTCCCCCGCCGCCCGCTTCGCCTCGATCCAGCGGGCCACGGCCGTCTTCAGCCCGGAGAAGGAGAAGTCGTAGGCGGGGTCGCGGGAACCGGTCAACCCCCGTGGGAAAGCGATGGAGTTGGGGTCGCCCTCGCGCGCGTACCGGTCGATGACCGGCCCGCCCGGGAAGCCCAGGTTCAGCACGCGCGCGATCTTGTCGAACGCCTCACCGGCCGCGTCGTCGATCGTCGCGCCCATCGGGCGGACGTCCGAGGTGATGTCGCTGGACAGCAGCAGCGAGGAGTGCCCGCCGGAGACCAGGAGCGCCATCGTCGGCTCGGGCAGCGGGCCGTGCTCCAGCTGGTCGACGCAGATGTGCGAGGCCAGGTGGTTGACGCCGTACAGCGGCTTGCCCAGCGCGTACGCGTACGCCTTCGCCGCCGAGACGCCGACCAGCAGCGCGCCCGCGAGGCCCGGGCCCGCCGTGACGGCGATGCCGTCCAGGTCCTTCGCGCTCAACCCGGCGTCCTTCAGGGCCCGTTCGATCGTCGGGACCATCGCCTCCAGGTGCGCGCGCGAGGCGACTTCGGGGACGACGCCGCCGAAGCGGGCGTGCTCGTCGACGGACGAGGCGACCGCATCCGCGAGCAGGGTGGTGCCCCGGACGATCCCGACGCCGGTCTCGTCGCAGGAGGTCTCGATCCCCAGGACCAGGGGTTCGTCAGTCATCGTTCTCGGTTCCTCGTACGGGAGTTGCTGCGGGGTCGGTTCGGCGCATCACCAGCGCGTCCACGTTCCCCGGCTGGTAGTAGCCGCGCCGGAAGCCGATCGGCTCGAAGCCGTAGCGCTCGTACAGCTTCTGGGCGCGGAGGTTGTCGACGCGGCACTCCAACATGACCTCCGGGCACTCGAACTCCGTCGCCGCGCGCAGGAGTTCGGTCAGGAGCCGGCCACCGAGGCCGGTGCCCCAGTGGTCGTGGGCCACGGCGATGGTCTGTACGTCGGCAAGGTCGCCGGACGCGGCGAGCCCGGCGTACCCGACGATGCGGCGGTCCTCGTAAGTGGCCACCAGGTACCGCCGGTTCGCCTCCGGACCCCGCGCGTGCGCCAGCTCCGACCAGAACATCCCCCGCGACCACGCGTCCTCGGGGAACAGGCCACGCTCCAGCTCCAGCACGGGATCGATGTCCCACCAGCGCATCTCACGCAACACGGGCTCGGTCACTTCGGGGTGACCACCTTGTAGTTCTTGGGGACCTGGGCGTCGGGGCGGCGCAGGTACAGGGGGCGGGGTTCGTCCAGCTCGATGTTCTTGCTCAGGCGCTCGGCGGCCAGCGCGGCGAGGGCGGCTGCGGACACGTGTTCCGGGCCGGGTACGACGTCGAAGTGCTCCGGGTACAGCAGCGCGCCCGCGCCGAACGCCGGGACCTCCTGCGCGACCTCCGCCGGTCTGTCCACCGCCGGGCCGCTCACCCGGGTACGCCGGTCCTCGTAGCGCGCCCAGTACACCTCCTTGCGCCGCGCGTCCGTCGCGACGACAAAGGGGCCCTCGACCTGAGCCTCGTACGCCAGGCCGTCCAGCGTGCACACGCCGTACACCGGCACGCCCAGCGCCAGCCCGAACGTGTCCGCCGTCATCAGCCCGACCCTCAGCCCCGTGTACGGCCCCGGGCCCGTCCCCACGACGATCCCCGTCACGGCGTCCAGTCTCACCCCCGCCTCCGCGAGCACACGGTCCACGGTCGGCAACAACAGCTCACCGTGCCGGCGCGCGTCCACCTGACTCGACGCGGCGACTGTCTCGCCGCCGTCGTGCAGGGCGACGGTGACTGCGGGGGTGGCGGTATCCAGAGCTAGCAAGAGCACGCGAACAGCCTACGGCGCGCGGGGATGCTGTACGGCCCCTGCTGCTAGCGTCCGGTACGAAAACGGACGTTTTGGTGCGGAGGTGGGCGCAGGTGACAAGCAGCAGCGCTGGACTCGTGGCCGGGCTCACGGCAGCGGCGATCACGACGGTCGGGGTACTGGCGTGGCAGGCATCGGCCCAGTCGCCGGGCGACCTGAACAAGCCCCTCCCGACGGCCGCCTCCAAAGCACCCCGCGATGTGAAGCACCCCGACGCCCTCCCCGTGAACTCCGGGGTCGGCCAGCGAGTCGTCTACTCCATCGACGACGACCGCGTCTGGCTGGTCGACGACACCAACAAGGTCACCCGCACCTTCCGCGTCTACCCCGGCGGCCTCGACCCCAAGCCCGGCCCCTACACCGTCTCCTCCCGCGCAGGCGCGGTCACCGCCACCGACGGCACCCACATCGAACACGTCGTCCGCTTCGCCGCCACCCCCGACGGCATGGCCATCGGCTTCAGCGCCGCCATCAACGGCTCCCTCCCCGACGGCGACACGATGGTCAAAACAGGCGGCATCCGCGAAACCCGCCCGGACGGGGACGCAATGTGGGACTTCGCGACAGTGGGCCGCCGGGTCATGGTCATCCGCTAGAACCCCCGGCCCGGCATCTCAATCGGCCTGCTTGAAACACTGCGAGTAAACAGTCACGTCAAGCAGGGGCGCATTCCCATCAAGCCCCTTGAGCCACCTGACCTCAAGCTGACTGTGCGTCTTCTGATGGGCGGCCTTGATCTCAGGATTCTTGTTCCGGCTGCCGTCATCTCCGTCCTTCACGATCTTCCACCCATTTTCCGGCAGAGATCGCTTCAGATTGGAAAACCCTTCCCCAAGCTTACTGTTGTCAATCCCATACATCGACCAGGGATGCCTTACCCAGACCCCCTTCTTCCCGTCGTCAGTGCAGGACGAGCTGTACGGCCCGGGCTCGGTGGCCTTCCCCTTGACCTTCACCATGTCGAGCACCTGACTGGAGAGGGACGATACTTCTTCCTCCACCGCAGAGGAGCTACGCACAGGAAGAGACTGACTGCCATCCCTATCCTTCAAACATCCCGTAGCAAGGAGAATTGAAGGCACCACGAGCACAGAAATCAGGCCAGTTCGCCGTACACGGTGAGATTCAGGCACTCTTGGATGCCGCGGTCGAAGCTGTCACATCGATACGCAAAGCACCGGTACCAGACGGAACTATCCGCGCAATAGTCATGTCTTCGTTTTTGAGTGCGACAAGAGCAGAGTTTCCAGAACTCCCTGAGACGTCGCGAGTGTCCCACCCTGAAGCATCAAAGTATGCCCGCACACGCGCTATCGCTTGCACTGCATCAGCTCCATTGAGCGGCTGAGTGGACCAGCCGTGTTGAGCGTACACCCCTTCCGAATCGCGATGGAAAGACACTCCCTCCTCTTCTGGAATCTCCTCATGACGCACCTGGAGTGCATCGTATACGCGACTGGAATATGTGAGAACTCGCTGCTCCAAGTAGTGGCCCGTTTCCGGAACGGAGAGGGAAGCCGGGTCGGCTTCAGAAGCGCTTTCCAGCGAGAAACAGGGCGAGGTGACAGAGATAGCCGCCAAGCCCTCGCCTTTCTCCCGGTCCACAACGCCTGTCACGGCACTCATCCAGAAGTCGTCCGACGGTGTGCGCATATCGACCGTGGGGAACGGGGCGCTCCAGTCGGCATCTGACGACTGGAATCTATACCCCTGTTCGACCCAGGCGTCCCTGGCCTGACGGACCAGACTCTTTGCCTGTTTCCCAGGAACCTTCGTAAGTTGATAAGTGACCCGAACTTGCACCCGATCTTTTCCAGAGCCAGGTTCGTCAGCCAGACAAGCACCCAGTGGGCGCGTGCCGATACGCTTAAGGGTGGGCTTCGGCGACATGCGGTCTACCGCTTGATGAATGATCTCCTCGGAACGTGCAATCGCCTGTCGCTCATCCATCTTTCCCGGCCCCTCACTCTCACTGTCTCCGGTTCCATTTTTTCCGCACGCCAGGGCTGCGAAAGCAACCAGCAACGAGACTCCGGCCAGAGCCATCCTGGGCGTCTTCACGGGTTTCCTCCCGTGACGATGCTGGCGATAGTTTTCAATGAATTACCCTCCCAATACTGAGAGTGCGCAGGCATGAGGCCATCCGACCCGGGAAGATCGCCATCGGCGACCTTGAAAGTCTGCCCACCGAACTCGTTTGATGTCGGATCGTTCCCATACATGACTGAGTGATCATCAAATAGGCGCATATACGCCTTGTAGTTCAACGGCGCAAGGGGCCCGGCGGGCGGTGGCGCCAGATTGACCAAATCATTCTTTGCCGTGGCAGCCCAAACATGATCTGCCGGAATATTCAACTCTTCAGCACGCATCACCCCTACACCCGGGCTGCCTACCAGAATTGCACTGTCCACCGGAAGGTTCGGATTATCCCGTAGCGTCTCACCGGCAACCAGGCTTCCGTAGCTGTGAGCCAGAACCGATGAATTAACATGCCCCCCATGCACTGTATCAATACCTGTCAAAAAATTAGCCAATGGTTCGCGCGCATTATCGGCCCACTTGGGATCGGTCGCATCAGTCAAAAGTCCCTGCGGCGCATCATAGCCAAGCCACATAATAGATGCGGTCGAATGAAGCGGGTCTGCCATCGCCGCCCTCGCCTGTACCGCCTCGGCTCTAGATATGGCACCATCGATGCCGCTCAAATTATTCCCGGTCCCGGGAACATACGTCACCACATTTTCAGCAGTGTCGGGATTTCCGATGGAAACAACCGCATGCCCGATACCCTTGTTGTCAAACCCCAGGAGGTACGGACGGACGCTCTCATCCCCCGAGAATTCATCATAACGTTTTTGAATGGCATCCATTCCCTTCAGTCGCCCCTCGAGCTCCTTCCGTTTCGCATCCCACTCCTCCCATTCTCCCCCTGGCAGTCGCTCTTTCGTCAACACTTCTTCCCCTGTATTCGGATTGACCCGGTGAACCGTTACAAAACGATCAGGCTCCTTTGCCATCCAGGAATTCAGCTCGATCTGTGCCGAGCCCCGTGTCTCGGCGAGTACAACACGGTTGGCTTCATCCCGCACATCGGCAGGTAGGCCGTTCATCCATCCAATCGAATCAGGATGGAGCGAGACATAATTGTCTTGCTGCTCGTCTGTCAGCCCATTCCACCAATCAGCGTTCGCTTTAGGGGTTCCGTCCTTGGGTGGAGGCTTGATCGAATCCAGGTATTTTTCGGCCCCTTGTAGAGTCCCTTTCGTGTCCGCCTTGACATCCACCCAGTCCTCGTCCGAGACGGTCAGGTCGTCGTCGGCCTTCAAGGCTCGTAGCTTCGGGGCCCACTTGGTGTCGGCCTCGGTGGCTTCCTGGAGGGCTGTGGCGATAAGGTCGGCGCAGTCCTGGGCGGCGCGGTGGTGGGGGTTGGGGTCGAAGTTGGCGGCGGAACGGCCGATCGCGGCGGCGGTGGGGTCGAGGAAGCCGCCGGCGGTGCCGCCTTGCGGGGTCTTGCCGTCCTCGCCCTTCGGTCCGCCCGGCGGGTAGGTCACCGAGCCGTCGGCGTTCACGGTCAGGTTCGCCGATTTCGCGTCCGCGAGGGCCGTGTCGAGTTTCCGTTTGGCGGCTTCCATCTCGTACGAGAACGCCTCAAGAGCCGCGGCGACGAGACCGCACTCGACCTGGACGTAGTGGAAGTTCTTGCCCAGCTCCGTCAACTGGGCGACGGCCGCGTCCGCGGCTTTGCCCTTCAGGGCGTTCCGCATCGCTGCGGCGATCTGGTTGTCTGTCCGGTCCTTGGCCGCACTGGCGATCTCGGACGTGCTGCGGTAGCCGTCGGCCGCCTGCGAGTACTCGGCCGGCTTGAGAGCCTTGAGCGTTGCGAGATCCATGACGTCCCGTTACCGCCCCTCAGCCCTTGCCGCCGACGGCGGGCGTGTCCGCGTAGGCCGTCCTCAGGTTCTGGATGTCGACCAGCACGCCGTCGTCGGTCTGCGACAGGTCTCCGCCCGCCTTTCCGAGCAGCGCCGCGAGTTTCCCGCACCGGCCGCCGACGTCCTTCACATAGCGCGCCCAGGAGTCGTGGACCTCTTTCTGCGCCCCGGCGGTCAGGCAACCGGCGTCCGTGCCCAGCCCGTCCTGGCCGTCCGAGAGGTGCCCCAGCGCCTTCGCGATGTCCTCACGGAACGCGCCGACCTCCTGCCCGGCCTTCGTCCAGACGGGCCTGTCCGACACGAGCGTCCCCGAACCCGCCGCATCGGACGGATACTGATTCAGCTGCATATGCGTCGTGCGTTCCGCCGCCGCGCTCTTCAGCTGTTCCCACTCGTCCCACGACACGCTCTTTCCCTCCCCAGGGCACCACCATCACCAACGGTTTGCACGATAACCATTTCGGTAATGGCAGGTCATGAGTGTCTCCGCTGTGCCGCTTGAGTACGCGTACTCAGACGGGACCCGTGTCCTGGCCCGGAGGCGGGGGGACGCTGCCGGGCATGGTCGGGGGTG
>NZ_LIRL01000680.1 GCF_001419795.1 Streptomyces niveiscabiei | reverse complement strand
CGGCGGCGCCGATCGGGGCCGCGGAGTACTGGAGGGTCCAGAACGCGGATGTCACTCTGCCCAGGAGGTGTTCGGGGGTCACCTCCTGGCGCAGGGACATCGAGCAGGTGCCGCCGACGGCGACGGACGCGAGGAACGCGGCGGCCAGGACGGCGACTTGAGGGACGGAGTCCGCGCGGCCGAGCCCGACGACCGCGAGCCCGGACACGGCGACCGACGCCGTCCACACGGGCCCGAAGCCGAGGCGGCGGCGCAGGCGGGCGACGAGGAGGGACCCGGTCACCGTACCGAGCGCGCCGGCCCCCATCACGGCACCGACCGTCCCGTCGTCCTGCCCGAGATCGTGTTTGAGGTGGTAGATCAGCAGGTCGACGAGCCCGAGGGTGAGAAAGCTGAACAGGAACAGCAGGGCGGTGACCGAGCGCAGCACCGGGTGGCCGTAGAGGAAGGCGACGCCGGCCTTCAAGTCCCGCCAGATCCCGGGGTGTTGTACGTCCTGCCGGGGCACCTTCTTGATCCGTACGGCCATGAGGCACGCGGCGGAGACGCCGAAGCTGGCCGCGTCCACGCCGACGGCCGCCGCGGGCCCCGTCCACGCGGCGACCGCGCCCGCGCCGAGCGGCCCGAGCACCCCGGCCGCGGCGGCCGTCGCGTTGAGGCGGCCGTTCGCCTCCGTGAGGCGCCCCGTGCCGACGAGCCCGCGCACGACGGTGACGTACCCGACCGCGAAGAACATGCCGATGGCCTCGCAGACCGGCAACACGGCGTACAGGAGCCAGACTTGGGGCCCCGCCAGCCAGACCAACGGGATCACCCCGTACAGAACCATGCGCGCGAGGTCGCAGGCGATGAGGAGCTTGCGCCGGTCGACCCGGTCGACGACCGCGCCCGCGAAGACCGCCGAGAGGACGAGCGCTGCGCCGCCCGCCGCCGTGAGCAGGCCCATGCTCGCGATGGAGCCGGTGGCTTCGAGGACGAGGAGCGGGAGGGCGATCAGCGCGAAGGAGTCGCCGAGGACGGAGAGGGTCTGGGCGAGCCAGAAGGTGGTGAAGTCGCGTTGTTTCCAGAGGGGTTGCTCGCTGCGGGTGTCGTCCATCGGGTCGAACCCTACGGTGTGGGGCGCGTGTCGAGACCCACGGCGTCGTCCGTGTCGCGGCGTCCGCCGCGCGAGGGCGTGGCGTGCGGCTCGCGCGTCCTCGGTATCGGTGACGGCAGCAGCCACAGCACGGAGAGGGCGCCGCCGACCGCCGCCACGATCAGCGTAGTTCGCAGCCCCACCGCGCTCGCGAGTGCGCCGCCCGCCAGTGCGCCGAGAGGACGAACTCCGTAGTTGACGGTGCTGTACGCGCCGGCGACCCTCGCCCGCATGCCGTCCGGAACGGCCGCCGCCTGAAGGGAGTTGAGGTTCACGTCGAAGAGCATGACGCCGAAGAAGGAGAGGAAGAGGGAGGCGGAGAGGAGGACCGCCCTCGCCCAGGGCGGACCGCCGGCCGCGGCCCCGAGCGCGAATGGGAGCGGGAAGAGAACGGATCCGATCACAACTCCCTTGCCCGAACCGAACTTTCGGGCCAGCACCGGTGCCGCGAACGCGCCCCCGAGTCCGCCGAGCGCACCGACACCGAACGCCGTTCCGATCACCCCCGGGGCGAGCTGGAGTTCCCGGTCGGCGTAGAGGACGATCATGCCGGTGCCCGTGAGGTACGTGAAGAAGTTGACGGTCGTCGTGCAGGCCAGGCCGTACTTCAACACCGGTTCCCCGAGCACGAATCGCACGCCCTCCCGAAGTTGCCGGTCGCCCTTCGCCGGGGGCGGCTCCTCCATCCTGATCCCCGCGATCAGGGACGCGGACACGAGGAACGAGAGCGCGTCCACGAGGACGGCGACCGGGGCGGTGAGCGCCTGCACGAGCGCCCCGCCCGCCGCCGGGCCCGCCACGTACGTCGCCGAACGCCCCGCGCTGAGCAGGCTGTTGGCCTCCACGTACGCCTCCGGCGGGACCAGGCGGGCGAACACGGCGGACGTCGCGGTGCCGCCGGCGACGGACGAGGTGCCGCTGACGACGGCGAGCGCGTAGAGCTGAGTCATCGTCAGGGAGCCCAGGGCGTAGGCGATCGGGAGGGTGAGGAGGGTCGCCGCGTTGATCAGGTCCGTCGCGATCATCAGTCGGCGCTTGGGACTTCGGTCGACCCAGACGCCGAGCAGCAGGGCGAAGAGGTTGGGGGCCGAGGCTAGGGCGGCGAGGAGGGCTACTTCGGAGGTGGTGGCTTCGAGGGTGGTCGCGGCGAACAGGGGGAGGGACAACTCGGTGATTCTGTCGCCGAGTTGGGAGGTGGTCTGGGAGGTCCAGAGGCGTCGGAAGCCCGGGTTGGCGCGTAGGAGGGTGGTCATCGGGTGGAGTTGGGGTCATCTTAGGGGAGTTCGGGGAGGGCGTTGGTCAACAGAGCCACGTGGCGGGCACCTTGGGGGCGTTCGGCGGCGGGGCGGTGGACGTAGGGGGCGACCAGGGCCTCGAACGCCTCGCGGAGGGCGGCGAGTTCGGGGGCGGTGACCGCGATCCTCGTATTGAGGCCGCCCGCCAGCTCGACCCACTCCGGCTCCAGCTCCGGCGCCGTCTCCGTCAGCCAGCGCAGGGGAAGTTCGGCGGTGCGGGCGAACACCTCACCGGCGAGGAGCTGCGCGGCCGAGCGCCCTTCGCCGTCCGGCGGCACCGTGAACCGGAACCCCCGGGCAGCCGCTTCCCAGCGCCGCTCCCTGCGGTCCGTACCCCCTTCCGCGTCCCGCACCAGCCCGAAGCCCGCGAGGTGACGCAGATGCCAGCTCGTGACGGAGGGGGTGGCACCGACGTACGGCGAGAGCTGCGAGGCAGTCGCCGGACCGTACCGCTGAAGCCGCTCCAACACCGCGAGCCGGACGGGGTGCGCCAGCGCGCGCATCGCTTTGGGGTCGGTGAGCTGAAGGTCGCCGAGACGGTTTCCCGAATCCATGGTCTGAGAGTGTTCTCTCAGAAACTGCGAGAGTCAACTCTCAGAGTTGGGCGGGAAATTCGGCTTGCGGCGGCAGGAGGGGGCGCGTGCACCATGACCTGCATGGACTTTCCCTCCGGCCACCCCGCCCACTCCGGCGAGTTCCCCTCGTGGGACGCCGCGCTCGCTCTCGTCAACCATGATCTCGACGCCCTGCTGCCGGGGCGGGGGCCCTTGCGGTTGTGGGAGGTGTGGCCGGTGTGCGACGAGCACTGGCTCGGGATGCACGCGCGGGAGGGAGAGGAGGCGAGGCGTGCGGTGTGGTGGTGGTCATGTGCGGTGCGTCGTAGGGGAGTTGCCGGTTCGTCGGCCGGCTCGCCGGGACCGGCGTAAGCGGTGTAATGAGCGGAAACCAGGCGGGTTGCAGTAACCGCTTGCTCACAGTTTTCCGGCGTTTCATCCGTCACTCTTGTGCGTCACACCGGTCGCCTCCAACCTGAGCATTGTTCAAGTCTCTTTACGCTTCACTTCCCCTTCCTTTCCGTCTTCTTTTCGTCGACCGGAGACTCCCCCACCATGAGACGCATCATCGGCACCCTCGCGGCGACCGTGCTCGGCCTCGCCGGGCTCACCGTCGCCTCGGCGGCACCCGCACAGGCCGCGCCCTCGGGGACGTTCAACGTCCTGACGTACAACGTCGCGGGCCTGCCGGAGCCCTTGAGTTCGAGCAAGCCGGCCACCAACACGCCGTTGATCTCGCCCCGGTTGGGCGCGTACGACATCGTGAACGTGCAGGAGGACTTCAACTACCACGCGGCGCTGTACGCGAACGACGACCACGCGTACCGCACGCCGACGAGCGGCGGCGTACCGTTCGGCGACGGGCTCAACACGCTCTCCGACGTACCCTTCGAGGACTTCGAGCGGGTCCGGTGGAACCAGTGCACCGGCACCAACTGCCTGACGCCGAAGGGCTTCTCGCTGGCCCGGGTGCGGCTCGCCGAGGGCGTCTTCGTGGACCTGTACAACGTCCACACGAACGCGGACGACTCCGCGGACGCCCTCGCCGCGCGGCGCGCGAACATCACGCAGCTGTCCGACTTCATCACGGCGAACTCCGCGGGCAACGCGGTGATCGTGATGGGCGACACGAACACGCGCTACACCCGCGCCGGGGACAACATCCGCACCCTGACGTCCGTGAACGGCCTCACCGACGCGTGGGTGCAACTGGTCAAGGGCGGCACTCCCCCGACGCAGGGCGCGGACGCGATCGTGTGTCCGACGAGCGCGCCGCCGAACACCTGCGAGGTCGTCGACAAGGTCCTGTACCGGGGCAGCCGGCTGGTGGACCTTGCAGCAACCCGTTACAGCAACGACTGGGCGAAGTTCCTGGACTCGGCGGGCGGCAACCTCTCCGACCACTTCCCGCACGCGGTCGACTTCTCCTACACCCTCAACTCCTCCTTGCGGGCGAGTGACTTCACCGGCGGCCCGCACGGCACGGCCTTCAACGACGCGGACGACCTGCCCTCGGCGCCCGCGCCCCGCACGCTCACCCTGCGCGGCGCCTCCCGCCTGGACGCGGTCTCCCTGGGCCTCTCCGACGGCACCACCCTCACGCACGGCGGCACCGGCGGCACGGCCACGTCCCTCACCCTCGCGAGCGGCGAGCACCTGACCTCCGTCAAGCTGACGCAGGGTCAGAAGGACGGCCGTACGCGGCTCTTCTCGGCGTCCTTCGGCACCGACAAGGGGCGTTCGCTGTCCGCCGGTACGGCGACGTCGGACGCGAGGACGTTCACGGCGCCGGCCGGGTGGCAGATCGTCGGGTTCACCGGGCGTTCCGGGGACGAGGTCGACAAGCTGGGCGTCCTGTACGCGCCGATCCGCTGAGCAGCACCGCACCCCTGAGAGCGCCGTACGCCCGTGTTGCTGCAACCGTTTTCCGGGGCGTTGCCGCAACCGGTTGCCCGGCGTTGCCGTGAGCGGTCCCGCGCGGCCTGCCTAAGTGTCCTAGGATCCCGCCTAGGACACGGACGGAGGCACCCCATGGCACGCGCGGGAATCACGGTGGACCGGCTCGTCGGAGCCGCCGCCGAGCTCGCCGACGAGGTGGGGTTCGAGAACGTCACCCTGTCCGCGCTGGCCCGGCGCTTCGGCGTCAAGGACGCGAGCCTCTACTCGCACGTCAAGAACCTCCAGGAGCTGCGCACCCGCCTCGCGTTCCTGGCCGGCGCCGAGATGATCGACCTCATCTCGGCGGCGGTCGCGGGGCGGGCCGGCAAGGACGCGCTGGTCGCGTTCGCGGGCGCGTACCGGGAGTACGCCCTGCGCCATCCCGGCCGGTACGCGGCCACGCAGATCCCCGTCGACCAGGACCTCGCCGCCCAGTCCCCCGCGCTGCGGCGCACCGCCGAGATCACGTACGGCATGCTGCGCGCGTACGACCTCGACGAGCCCGACCTCACGGACGCCGTGCGGCTGCTGCGCAGTACGTTCCACGGGTACTGCGTACTGGAGGCGGCCGGGGGGTTCGGGGCGTCGCGGGACGTCCGGGAGTCCTGGGACCGGGCGGTGGAGGCGCTGCATTCGGCACTGGTGAACTGGCCTCGGGGGGAGGGG
>NZ_LIRL01000068.1 GCF_001419795.1 Streptomyces niveiscabiei | reverse complement strand
CTCCTCACGCCAGGCCGCCCCGCAGAAGTGAGGGGTGGGGTCAGCTGGTGGGGCGGCCTGGCGTGAGGAGGTTGTCGAGCTGCTGGAATTTCTCTTCGCGGGTGCCGGTGACGGTCGCGTGCATCACATGGGCGAGGCGGTCTGGTTGGGGTCCGGCTTCGCGTGAGAACACTGCTGCGCACAGCGGCTGTGCGACCCCGGGGAATATGCGGGTCGGCACGAGCGGCTGCATGCCCTCCGGTGTGAGGTCGATGACCCGTCCCTGGTCGGCGGTCCGGCGCAGTGCGGCGCGCATCCCGTTCCACACCGTCCGGCTTGGATCAGGTCATGGCGGGTGGGAGGTTCCTGGGCGGTGAGGAGATGCTCGACGATGGCGTGCCAGGCGGTGTCGTAGCGGTCCTTGATGTCAGCGGCGGTGTGCCAGCGGTCGGAGCGGACGGCGTACCGGGAGATGTGGTGGAGGGCGTCCAGGTGGATGTCGACGCTGCGCGAGCCGAGGGCACCCCGGGCATGCCTGTGCACTTCCTGTGCGAGGCGGGTGGGGGTGGTCACGGTCAGCTGCTGGGTGTGGAGCAGCGGGTTGAAGGTGAGGGTGTACGACGTATCCAAGGCAGTGCCTCCAAGGGCCGGAGCGCCATGCCAGCGGAGTGGCGGCACGGCGTTCCGATGGGGTGGTGCTGCGGGGGTGGCCGAAGTCGGTGTCGACGGCCGGCCCGCAGGCGCGAGGGTGTCCCCAGCCAGGCAGGGCGCGGGTCAGCGCGTGGCGAGGGCGGCCTGGTGCTCCTGGCAGTGCTCGGTGGCCGCGAGCTCGGCGAGCTGCTTGACGTGGTGGGGTGTGCCGACGTCGCCGTGTTCGGAGCAGACGACGGCGTACGCGGTACGGCCGGTGCAGCTGGTGGCGGGGTTGCGCGGCTTGCCCGAGGGTTTCACCGTGTGGGCGCAGGTGGTGTTGTCGGCGTGCCGGGGTTCCACGTGGATGGTGATGCGGGCCATGGCTCTCCTGGGGGCGCAGGGAGCGTCGGGCCCTGCCGGTGGGACGGGGCCCGACGCTCGGGGCTGGGGTGGTCAGGGGGTGTCGGCGACCACGAGGAACTGGTCCGTTGCCAGGTTCATCACGACGCGGGCGTCGATGCCCTGATCGCGCCGGGCGGCGGCGAACTCTTCCGCCGGCCACGAGCCGCGGGGGGCTCCGGCGGGGAACCGCTCCAGGACGGTGCGCTGCTGTTCGGGTGCCGGGGTCGGCGTGCTCACGGCTCGGGGTCCTCGAGGTCGCAGACGTCGCCGAACATGTCGTCGATCGCCTGGGTGACCTTGGGCCGGTGTTCGGGCCGTGTGGAGCTGAGGACCGCCCCGGTGAGGCTGACCAGGTCGATGTCCTCGAACAGTTCTGTGATGTCAGCGATCGTCTGGGAGTCCAGGACCGTGCCGGTGTCCGGGCGTTCGCTGTCCAGGTAGCAGCCCATGGCGTCGGCCTGGTCGGCGAGCTGGTGGGCGAGCACTGGGGGGATCTCGATGCTGTGGCAGTGTTCCAGGCCTGTGCCGAGGATGCCGGTCGGGCTGATGTAGATGCGGATGCTCGCCTCCGGGCCGGGTTCGCCGGCCAGGCCGGTGAGGGCTACGGCGAGGGCTTCGATCGCTGTATTGCGGTCCGTCTCCGCAGAAGTGGCGGCCGTGTCCGCGTCGTTGTCCGGGGTGTCCAGTTCCGGGGCCTCCCAGAGGATTTCGAGGGTGTCCGCCTGGAGGCGGAGCCCTCCGCCAGCGTTGTCCGGGAGGGTGAGGTGTCCGGTGACACGGAGCAGGTCGCCGGGGCGGCACTCGGTGAAGAGCGCGTTGACGACGTGCGGGTTCCGGCTGGCGCAGGGGATGGTCGCGTCGTCGACCAGCCGGTCCGTGGGGGAGCAGGTCAGCCGCCAGCAGGCGGTACCGTCCTGCTCTCCAAAGACCGGTTCGGCGGACAGGTAGCCGTCCAGGGCGAGCGGGATGGCGTCCATCAGCTTGCCTCCGCCAGGTTGGTGGTGCGGTGGGCGGCGTTGTAGGCGTCCATGACGGCCTTGGCCGGGTTGCCCCGGTCGGCGACCTGGTAGCCGTTGGCGCGCGCCCAGGTGCGGATCCTGGCCAGCTCTTCCTTGCTGAGCTTGCCGGCGGGAACCGCCGGGGCAGGAGCCAGGGGCGGGGCGTCCTGGTCAGCCGTGGCGGCGTGGCCGCCGGCCTTTACCACGCGTAGCTGCGCTTGCGCGGCCTCCAGTTCGGCTTTGGCCCTGGCGACGCGTTCCTCTGCCGCGCGCTGTGCGGAGTCAGTGCTACGGCGTGCAGCCAGTTCGGCGAGGTCGCTGCGGACACGGGCGGCCCGGTTGCGGATGGCGGCGGCCTGGTGGTTCTCCGCCCAGGTGAGGAGGGCCTCGGTCTGAGCGGTGTCCGTGTCGCCGGCGGGCTGGACGGTTTCGGCGTCCTCAGTGTGCTGGAGGGCGCTGGCGAGTTCGCTGGCCGACAGCCCCAGGACCTCGCGGACGTGGTCGAGGCTGTCGCCGTTTTTGAGCATGGAGGCGGCAGTGGCAGTGAAGGCGTCGATGGTCATCGGGTCTCCGGTCGTCAGGGGGTTGCTGGTGGGGAGGTGGGGGAGCAGGCGGACGAGGTCGGCTGCGCCGCAGGGCAGTCCGAGCGCGCCCAGGAGGCCGACGAGGTCGCTCTTGTCTCGGGCGTTGTGGGCGACCGCCAGGGAGGCGGCGGCTTGCTGGGCGCTGCCGGGCTCGGTGAGTTCGAGGGCCTCTTTCATGTCGGTGAACATGTCCGGCCCTCCTGCGAGCTCGTGCGAGGCTTGCGCAGGGCAAGCAGCAGGAGCTCGTGGTTGTGTTTCTGCTGGGCGGGGGTGATCGGGCGGGGTTTCGCCGTCCTGGGCCGGCGCCAGTTCGGGTGCGCGGGCGGCTCGGGGTAGACGAGGGCCGGGTCGACGTCGTGGTGTGGGGTACTGCTCATGGAGGTCCTCCGGGTGGAGGTCAGGAATGGTCGCCCTGGCCCTTGGACATGGGCTTCGGCGTGGGGTCGGAGGCGAACCGCCCGAGGCGGGCCTCAACGGGGTTGGCGGTGAGCCAGTCCTCCGCGCACGCCTTGTGCGCGGGTTCGCCGGAGTGGGAGCGCATGGGAGTGGGCCGGCCGCACAGCGTGCAGCTGAGGTCCTGCCAGCGGTCGAAGTGCCGGGCGTCGCGCCAGACGAGCAGCTCACCGGGAGCCGGGATCAGGCCCGGCTCGAACGGCGGCTGCTCCTTCGTGCGTCCCCTGCGGGTCACGGCCGGAAGTCGGGCAGCTGCTGGAAGACGCGCTCCAGCAGGTCCGGCGTCGGCTTCCAGGGCACGACTTGCCCGCGCGCGGGGACGGGCAGGGGGAGTGCCTGGACGTCGTCGAGCACCAGGTGCCAGGCGCCCGGGTGCGCCCACGGCGAGCAGGGCGGCGCACCGTCGGGGTCCTGGTGGCAGTCGGTGATCCGGGCGACGCCGACCACGGCGCCGGTGACCAGCTGGCGGTCGCGGATCGTGCGGCCGATCAGCGGGATCCGCAGGGCGGGCCGGTCGACGGTCTTGCTCGTGTGCAGCAGCACCCAGCCGGTCCGCCACCGGCCGGGACGGTTCTCCACCGTCTTGGCCCCGGCGAGGATGCAGGCCGCGTACGGCTGCCGGATGCTGATGCCGCGGATCCAGTCGCCCTCGGGCAGGGTCGCGGTGCTCATGCGGCCCGCCCCCACGCGGCCGTGCCCGGACGTCCGGCCCGGCGCCCGTTGATGGAGGGGACTGTGGTGTGCGCGGGAGCGGCAAGGACCGCGCTGCCGGAGTGCTTGCCGTCGTACAGCGCGGCGTCGGCCGCCCTCTGCAGGACGGTCAGGTCGCGGGTGCCGAGGACCTCGGGGGTCGCGGCGCCGACCGAGGCGGCGACCGCGATGGTGCGGCCGTCGTCCAGGACGACCGGGGTGTGCAGCATGCGGACCAGCTGCGCGAGGCGCTGCTCGCGACGGTCGGCGGCCAGCTCCAGGACGACCGCGAACTCATCGCCTCCGAGGCGGCCAGCGGCGGCGCGCGGACCCGCCCACGCGGTGATCCGGGCACCGAACGCGGCGAGGACGGCGTCCCCGCCCGGGTGCCCGGCCGTGTCGTTGATCTGCTTGAAGTGGTCGGCGTCGACCATGATCACGGCCGTGCTGTCGCCGTGCCGGGCGAGGACACGGCGGGCTCGGGCGGTGTAGGCGTCGCGGCGCAACAGCCCGGTCAACGGGTCCTTCTCCTTGGCGGCGATCTGCTTGAGCAGCACGGTCGCGTGGACGGCCCAGCCGGTCAGCGGGACGGCTGCGGCAGTGATCAGGAGGGTGCGCGGGCCGATTCGGCTCCGGTGGTGCAGGACGGAGTCCATACTGGGGATCTCCCTCTCGTCTCGTACGGGATGGGCTGGGCCCGGGACAGGCGGTTGGGTTTGAGACGCGCGGTCGTCTGTCCCGGGGCGGATCTACAGCTCGAGGCTGCGGCTGGGGTGGAGCAGGCCGTGCGGGTCGGTCCAGGGGCCGGCCGTGGCGGCGGGCCAGTCGAGCGTCCAGCCGGGCCGCAGGCCGTTCGCGGTCCAGCCGTCCCCGTCCGGCGTCCTGCCGGGAATCCGGGGTCCTGCCGTGTGCGCGGCGAGCGCGGCGTCGTACGCCTGGTGCGCGTGCCGCAGAGCCGTGTCGGGGGAGTCGGCGTAGCCGGTGAAGACGTGCAGGCCGTGCCGGTCGGGGTGGGTGGTGTCGTGTATCGGGACGTCGACCTCGTACATGAACAGGCGCATGACGTCCGGCTCCTCTCGGTTGTTTCGGTGGCCGTGGCTGAGAGGCCACTGCGACCGCCCCGGGCCCGCGCGGTGGCGGGGTCCCGGGGCGGCACAGAGTGCGCTCAGCTCGGGGAAGAGCGCCGGATCCCCGGCGAGCCGAAAGGCCGGGTCATCGGCACCGGGGATCCGGTGGCGGGCTTGGCGGTCATGCGCCGGCCGTCTCAAGCGCCCGCGCGGTGTGGTCGTCGGCCTCCTGGGCGACGTCGTCGAAGGTGCCGTGGACGGTGCAGACGATGCCGGGGTCCTGGTCCATGCCGCCGTCGAGCGCGCTCCCCAGGTCGGTGGCCGTCCAGGCCGGCGCCCATGCTTCGCCTTCGCAGTCGTCGTCGAAGGGGCAGGGCAGCAGGACCTCGAAACCGGCGCTGCCCTCGCCGTCGATGTCCGTGCGCAGGGCGAGGGTGAGGTGTTGCCGGCCGAGGCGGATCTCCGCGACGCGGTCGCCCCCGGCGAGGCGGGAGCCGTCCTTCCACCGCCACAGCGGCAGGAGCTCGGGGCCGAAGTACCGGCGGGGCACGGTCAGATCGCCCAGCCCGTCGTCGCCGCCCGTGCCGAGCTCCCGGATCCGGATGCTGCTGATCTTCTCCAGGAACGGCTCCAGCCGGTGCAGGCTGTCGGAGAAGACGACCTCGTTGAAACCTTCCGCGTGGAGCTTCGGGTGGGAGGCGGCCATGGCCCGGTGCTGGTCGGTGACCACGTGCTCGGGCACGGCCCGGTTGGCGGGACGGGACTGCTGGCGCTCGACGCACACATCCAGCGGGGTGGCCACGAGGACGGCGACGGCCGGCATGCCGTGCCGTTTCGCGGCGTCGACCAGCGGGGCCCGGTCCTCGGCGTACACGGACGTGGCGTCGATGACGGTGTTGAGGCCGCGGGACATCCGGCGGTCCACGATCAGGTTCATCGCGTCCACGGCGTCGGGGGTGGCGTCCTGGTCGCCGCAGTCGTCGGCCATGACGCCCCTCAGCCGGTCGAGGCTGACGACCTGGTGCTCCGGCCAGGTCGCGGCGAGCGTGGACTTACCGGCGCCGGAGGCCCCGATCAGGACCAGGAGCGCGTTGGCGGGCAGGTCCGGGTAGGGGGAGACGGTCATTCGGCTGCTCCTTGGGTGCTTTGGGTGCCCGGTTCGGGCAGGCGGGCGGGTCGGGTGATGCGGTGGTGGTTCACGGCGGGCGGGCAGGCGCTACTCCTCCGGGGTCTTCAGGTCCCGGAGGATGTCCAGCTCCCTGTTCAGCTCGTGGTGGACGGCGTCGGCCAGGAGCCGGTCGCCGGCCAGCTCCGCCTTCTGGGCAGCCGCGTTCAGCTTCTTGATCTCCTCCGTCGTGTTGGCCTCGTTGACCGGCTCGTTGCGGATGAAGTCGAACAGGCCCATGCCGGGTCCTCTCGGGAGTGGTTGTTGGCGATGGGGCGTGCGGCAGCAGTCCTGCGGGCGCTGCCGGGGCAGCAGCGGTCAGCTCCGGCGCGGGTAGGTGTGGCCGGCCGGGGGATAGGACGCCGGGTTGCGGGCGGAGTGGTAGCACAGCCCGCGCACCACGACGTCCAGGAAGTCCGCGCCCCCGTCGCGGAACGCGACACCGGCGTCGGCTGCCGCGTCCAGCCCCGACATCAGGCGGTCCGTACGGTCGGCGTCGTCCTGCTGGCGGGTCTGCATGGCGAGGACCGAGTCCGACGCCTGCAGCCACTGCTCGAAGACCTCGGCGGTCCACTCCGAGGGGTCCCCGTGCGACCGCCGGAAGGCGGCCAGGACCTGGATCGTGTCCGGGGTCACGGAACGCCTGCCTGCGGCTCGAGGGCGTGGGCGGCCCAGATCAGCAGTTGCGCGACGTTGTCGGTAAGTAGTTCGGATGCCTCGGACAGGGGGCACGACGCTTCGCCGTCCTGGTCGGGCTCGATCTGCACGGCCCGGCGCTGGGCGGCGTCGACCACCTGCGCGAGGGCCGGAATGAGCCCGCCGCGCAGGTCGGTGTCCGAGACGAGTTCGTCCAAGACCGCCGCGAGGTCCTCCTGGTCGATGTCGTCGGCGTCGTCGGCGTTGAGTTCGTCCTCGATCTGCTGGAGGGCGAGCTGGGCGATGCCGACCGAGGCGCGGATGCGCTCCAGGCGCGTGCGGGTCACCGCGGCCGCCGTCACAGCGCGAGGCCAATGGCGGCCAGGGCGAGCAGGGCTAGCGCGGCGAGCGACAGGTCGACCGCGCGCCGCAGGTGGGTGAACTTCCGTACGGCAAGGACGGACAGGACGCGGATGCGGGCGGCTCGGGTGTCGCCGTCCATGCAGGCGCGGATCTCGTCTTCGTCCAGGCGTGCCCAGTACGGGAACGACGCCCGGTCGTTGCCGCCCAGGCGTGGCCTGACGACCAGGAGCAGCAGCACGGCGGCCGCGCCCAGGGCGAGGACGGCGAGTGCGCCGAAGACCTTCGTGGTGGGTGGCAGGTCCTTGTCGGCGACGGACGCGAGGCCGGCGAGGACTGCGCCGTTGAAGGCGAGCAGTAAGGACGATTTACCGTCCGTGCGTCCGATCTCGTTGACGATGGCGGCGCAGGCGGTGTCCAGGTTCTTGTCGACGGTGGAGGCGGGAGCCGTGACGGTCGTCATGAGTGGGGTTCTCCTTGCGGGATGTGAAGGGGCGGCCCGCGTGGTGTGCGGGCCGCCCGGGACGGCTTCGGTGCGTCGGGTGTCAGAACGGCGGTTCGTCCGGCCAGGGGTCACGGACGGGCAGGAGCCGGAGGGTTCGTGTCGGTCGGTCCCAGCACCAGCACATCTCGCCGCCCGGGTAGAGGCCCTCGGACCACCAGCCGCCCTCGCCCCGGCAGTCGGGGCAGTTCGGGCGGGGCCTGGGGGAGAGCCGGATGGCGTGCCGGTTGGCGGTCAGCTCCCAGGATCCGGCCTTGAGTGCGACGGCGGCCGCCGTGACCGTGAGCGGTACGGCGGCCGCGAGCAGCAGAGCGGTTCGGGTACGCACGGCTCAGACGGCCGGGGCGGTCGGCTGGACGTCGGGCCGGGTGCTGCTCCCGGAGATCGCGGCCGGGGCGGGGTTCGCCGCCAGTTCCATGCGCACCAGGCTGTCGGCGGTGCGCGGGATGCCCAGGCGGTCCTGCTCGCGGAGCGCGTCGTCCGGGGCGCTGAACGCCGCGCAAGGCAGTCCGCCGCGGGAGAGGATGTACACGCTGGCCAGCGGCTCTCGCGGGGTGGTCCACGGTGCGGCGGCGTCCACGGCGAGCGTGATGGTGCTCCAGGGGGCCACGAGCCATTCGTTGTCGAGGTCCCCCTGGCTGGGCTCCCAGCCGTCGGGGGAAGCGCCCTGCCGTTGGGCGACTGCCTTGGCGTCGTCCACGGTGGCGTGGACGGAGTGCCGTCGCCCGTAGCGGCAGAGGAGGGTCACCGTCTGCGGCTCGGTCAGCTCGCGCATCGCCTCGAGCCCGGCGCGGCCTTCGGCCGTGTCGGCGAGGCGGAACTGGTCGGCGTGAGCGAGAAGGACACGGGCGGCGTGGTAGCCGGCGGCCGCGGGCGATTGGCCGGTGGCCATCAGCGCGGCGATCTCGTCACCGGCCCCGCGCAGGCTGTCGAGCTTGATACGGAGCTTCTCGATCGTCCCGTCGCGCTCCTCCAGGAGCTGCTCCAGGTTGAAGCTCTTCTGCTCGAAGTCGTCCGCCCTGCCGCGTTCCTCTGCCAGTTCGCCTTCCAGGCCGGGGACGCGCTCTGCGGTCTCCACCGCCTGCTCGTACCTGCGGTGGGTGGACCGGCGGATGATGCTGATCACAGGCTTTCCCCCTTGGTGGTGTGGGTGACCGGGGTGTTCCGGCTCCCCTTCACCGCCCGTCCCGCCGGGCGGCGGGACGGGCGGATCAGGCAGCCGTCAGTGCTCGGGGCGCTGTCGGGTCAGGCGGCGAGCCGGTGTGTGACCGGGGCCGGGATCATGACGGTGTCGGGGCTGGGCTCGAAGCCCTTCTCACAGGGGTCGCACCGGCCCTGAGTGCGCAGCGGGAGGCACGCGTAATACCGCCTCCGGCATTCCGGGCACGTTTGCCTCGCGGCCATCGCCCGGTCCAGTGCTGCCTCTTGGGCGAGGGTGGGTGTCCGTTTGGGAACCGCCAGGTCGACGCGGTACAGCCACGCCCACCGGTTCCCGCCCCGGCAGATGAGCCGGGCGACGGGCTCGTGGCCGCCGGGGCTCAGTCCCAGCGCCCGTAACTGGCGGCGGGTGGCGAGCCCTTCCGTCGGGACGGGCTCCTTCCCGCGTACCGCGGCGCGCACGGCAATGGCGCCGGGGGCCTGGTTGTTGCGGTACTCGGGGAAGCCGCCGTCGTCGTAGAGGTCGACGTCGACCAGGTCGTCATCGTCCGGGCTGTCCATCACACACTCCAGGCACCGGGAAGCCGACGGGGCCGCTGCGGGTAGCGGGGGCCCCGTCGGCTTCCCGGTG
>NZ_LIRL01000679.1 GCF_001419795.1 Streptomyces niveiscabiei | reverse complement strand
GGCAGCGAGACCGGGGGCCGGTAGACGGGGAGTTGCTCGCCGAGTTCGGCGATCCAGTCGTGCTGGACGAAGAAGTGCTGGCGGCCGGTGAGGGTGTGCCAGGGCTTGAGGTGCTCGGTGTTGATGACGAACGGCGAGTAGCGCCGGCCCCCGGTCTCGCTGCCGGACCACTCGTACGAGGTGAGGACCGCGCGCGGCTGGGTGCGGGTGTCGGCGAAGGTGATGCGCTCGGCCTCGCGTTCGGCGGCCAGCGCCACCAGGCCCGCGCTGCCGGTGCGCTCCTCCAGCCGCCGGAAACCCTCGGTGGCGAGGCGGCCGTTGGTGGTGCCGGACAGGGCGAGGATCGCCTCGCACATGTCGTTCGCCGTGGCGAGCGAGGGGCGTCCGGCGGCGATTCCGTCGCGTACGGTGCCGCTGCGGCGCCGGAGGCCGTCCAGTTCCCGGTCCGGGTGGACGGTGACGCCCTTGGTGGTGGTGCCGAGGGTGTCGAGCAGCGGGCCGACGGCACGCATCTTCTGCGCCGTCGCGGCATAGTCCCGTTCGACGACGACCAGCTTCGGCATCGTCCGCCCGGGCACGGGCTCGCACTCGCCGAGCTTCCAGTCGCGTACGACGCCGCCCGGCTGGGCGAGTTCGTCGGGGGTGTCGTGCAGCAGCGGCACCGCGAGGACGTCCGTACGGGAGCCGAGGTGCTCCTTCGCCAGCTCGCTGAACCTGTCCGCCAGGCCGAGGAAGGCGTCGTAGTCGGTGCGGGCCTGCCAGGGCGGGGGGATGGCCGGGGTGAAGGCGTGCACGAAGGGGTGCATGTCCGTGCTGGACAGGTCGTCCTTCTCGTACCAGGTCGCGGCCGGCAGGACGACGTCGGCGAGCAGGCCCGTCGACGTCATCCGGAAGTCCAGGGTGACCAGCAGATCGAGCTTGCCCTCCGGCGCCTCCTCGCGCCACACCACGTCCTGCGGGCGCCCCTCGGGCGGGGTCTCCTCGGAGCGGACGGCCGCGTCGGTGCCCAGCAGGTGACGCAGGAAGTACTCGTTGCCCTTGCCGGAGGAGCCGAGCAGGTTCGCCCGCCACACGGTCAGCACCCGGGGGAAGTTGGCCGGGTCGTCGGGGTCCTCGGCGGCGAACTTCAGCCGCCCGGCCTTGAGTTCGCCGACGATGTACTCGGCAGGCTCACGCCCCCGCGCCTTCGCCTCGTCCGCCAGGTCGAGCGGGTTGCGGTCGAAGCCGGGGTGGCCGGGCGTCCAGCCGAGCCGGATCGCCTGCGCCAGACAGTCGGCGGTCGCCTTCCCGGTGAACCGTCCCGCGCCCAGCGGCGACGCCAGCTCGCCGGGTCCGAACGCCTCGTAGCGCCACTGGTCGGTGTTGAGGTACCAGTACGAGGTGCCCGCCATGTGCCGGGTGGGCCGCTGCCAGTCGAACGCGAACGCCAGGTGCTGTAGGCCGGTGATGGGGCGGATCTTCTCCTGGCCGACGTAGTGCGCCCAGCCGCCGCCGTTGACACCCTGGCAGCCGGTCATCGTCACCAGCGCGAGGAACGCCCGGTAGATGGTGTCCGAGTGGAACCAGTGGTTGGTGCCCGCACCCAGCGCGATCATCGAACGCCCCTGGGTGCGCTCGGCGTTGCGTGCGAACTCCCGCGCGATCCGTGCCGCCTGCGCGGCCGGCACGGAGGTGACCGTCTCCTGCCAGGCGGGGGTGTACGGCTGGGAGGCGTCCTCGTACGACGTCGGCCACGCACCCGGCAACCCGGGGCGGTGCACGCCGTACTGGGCCAGCATCAGGTCGAACACGGTCGTCACCAGCCGCCCGCCCACGGTGCGGACCGGCACACCCCGCACCATCGTCGACCCGCCCTCCGTGGGGCCCTCGTCGAAGCGGGGGAGCACGACCTCGGCGGTGTCCTCGGCGCGGCCGATCAGGCTCAACTCCGGTACGACGTCCCCGAGATCGAGGTTCCAGCGGCCCCGCCCGGCTTCTCCCCACCGGAAGCCGAGCGAGCCGCCGGGGATCACCGGTTCTCCGGTGACCCTGTCCAGAAGGACCGTCTTGAACTCGGCGTTCTCCTCCTCGCGGCGGCCGAGATCGGCGGCGGTCAGGAACCCGTCCGGGACGAGTCCCCGTTCGTGCTCGCGCAGGGTCACGAGGAACGGCGCGTCGGTGAACCTGCTCACGTAGTCGCGGAAGTACGGCACTTCGCGGTCGACGAGGAACTCCCGCAGGATCACGTGTCCCATCGCCATCGCCAGCGCGCCGTCCGTGCCCGGATGCGGGGCGAGCCACTCGTCGGCGTGCTTGACGTTGTCGGCGTAGTCGGGACTGACGGCGACGACCTTCGTGCCGTTGTAGCGGGTCTCGGTGAGGAAGTGCGCGTCCGGGGTGCGGGTGACGGGGATGTTCGACCCCCACATGATCAGGTAGCCCGCGTTCCACCAGTCGGCGGCCTCGGGGACGTCCGTCTGGTCGCCGAAGACCTGCGGCGAGGCGATCGGCAGGTCCGCGTACCAGTCGTAGAACGACAGCAGCGTGCCGCCGATCAGCGAGTGGAAGCGCGCGCCGGCCGCGAACGACGCCATCGACATCGCCGGGATCGGGGAGAAGGCCGCGACCCGGTCCGGGCCGTACGTCTTGATGGTGTGCACCTGTGCGGCGGCGACCAGCTCGGTCACCTCGTCCCAGCCGGCGCGGACCAGGCCGCCCCTGCCGCGGGCCCGCTTGTAGGCGCGGGCCTTGTCCGGGTCGCCGGTGATCTCGGCCCAGGCCGCCACCGGGTCGCCGAGCCGGCTGCGCGCCTCGCGCCACAGGGTGAGCAACTCGCCCCGCACGTACGGGTAGCGGACCCGGCTGGGGGAGTACGTGTACCAGGAGAAGGACGCCCCGCGCGGGCAGCCGCGCGGCTCGTACTCGGGGCAGTCCGCGCCGATCGACGGGTAGTCGGTGGCCTGGTGCTCCCAGGTGATGATGCCGTCCTTGACGTACACCAGCCACGAGCAGGACCCCGTGCAGTTCACGCCGTGCGTGGAGCGCACCACCCTGTCGTGCGCCCACCGGTCCCGGTAGAAGCCCTCCCAGCGGGCGTCGCCCGTGCCGAACTCCGCGCGGCCGTCGGCCGACACCTCACGGCGGGTCAGCAGCCGCCGCGCCGCGAGGGGCCAGGTCCTTGTGTCGTTCACCATGCCCGGAACGCTAGGCGGGCCCGCCCGACGGCCGCCCGGGGCCGAACGGCCCTGCCACGAGGCCCATCGGCCCCGGTGATCGGGACCGGTCGGAAGGCGCCGGGGCCGGGGCGGTGACGCGAGAGTCGGGGCGCCCCGTACAGCCGTGAGGGAAAGGACGGACACCATGCACCGGTCGTCCCCAGCAGAGCACACCGGCCCGGTGGCGGGCAGAGCCTGGCTGATGCTGGCCCTGGCCACCGTCGGATTCGCCGTCAACTTCTGGGCCTGGGCGCTGCTCAGCCCGCTCGGACCCCGCTTCAAGGACACCCTGCACCTCAGCTCCTTCCAGCAGTCGCTGCTGGTCGCCGTGCCCGTCGTGGTCGGCTCGCTGGGCCGGATCCCCGTCGGGGCGCTCACCGACCGCTACGGCGGACGCGTCATGTTCCCCGCCGTCTCCGCGGCCACCGTCCTGCCCGTGCTCTACCTCGGCCTCGCCGGACACTCCTCGCTGACCGCGCTGCTCGCCGGCGGGTTCCTCCTCGGCGTCGGCGGCACGGCGTTCGCCGTCGGGGTGCCCTTCGTCAACGCCTGGTTCCCGCCCGAGCGGCGGGGCCTGGCCATCGGCGTCTTCGGCATGGGCATGGGCGGCACCGCGATCAGCGCCCTGAGCACCGTCGAGCTGGTCGACGCGCACGGCACGAAGACCCCGTTCCTCATCACCGCCGCCGGCCTCGTTGCGTACGCCGTCCTCGCGGCGCTCGTCCTGCGCGATGCCCCCGGCCGCACGCCGGTGACCCAGCCGCTGGCCCGCACCCTCGCCGACACCCTCCGGCTCGCGGTGACCTGGCAGGCGGCGGCCCTGTACGCGGTCGCCTTCGGCGGGTACGTCGCCTTCTCCGTCTACCTGCCGACCTACCTCAAGACCGGCTACGGCCTCGCCCAGGCCGACGCCGCCGACCGGATGGCCGGGTTCGTGCTGCTCGCCGTCGCCATGCGGCCGGTCGGCGGCTGGCTCTCCGACCGGGTCGGGCCCGTCCGCGTCCTCGCGGTCGCGCTCGGCACCGTCCTGGCCGGGGCCTGCGTCCAGTCCCTCACCCCCGGCCTGGCGCCGGTCGGCACGGTCGCCTTCCTCGCCATGGCCGCCGCCCTCGGAGCGGCCAGCGGCGCGGTCTTCGCGCTCGTCGCCCTGCTGGCACCCGCGGGCAGGATCGGCTCGGTCACCGGGGTCGTGGGGGCGGCGGGAGGACTCGGCGGCTTCGTCCCGCCACTCGTCATGGGGGCGCTGTACGGCGCCTACGGGTCGTACGCCGTCGGCCTGCTCCTGCTGGGTGCGGTCGCTGCGGGAGCGCTGATGTTCACGGAGACGGGGGTGCGGTACGCGGTGGGGCGGCGCACGCGGTGAAGCGGGCCGGGACAGGGGATCTCCCCGCCCGGCCCGTGCTCGGCGCGCAGGACACGGCGGACGGCGCATCCGGGGTGAACTCCCGCCACGGGTACGCCGGTTCGCGTCCTCACCGGTGCGGCACCACCGCCACCGCGCACCCCGCGTGCTGGATCGCGGCGTGCGCGACAGGTCCCGTGCGGTGGGGGAGCCGGTGGCCGACGACCAGGAGGCTCGCGCCGGCCGCCGCGCGCGGGAGAGCCGTGGCGGGCTTGTCCTCGACGACCGTCTCCAGGACCGCCACGCCGGGATACTTGTCGCGCCAGGGGTCGAGGACGGTCCGCAGGAAGCCGAGCCATTCCTCCGCCTGGGCCGGACGGTCCAGGAGCGCGACGTCACCCGGGCCGAGCCCGAGCGCGCCGGAGGCGTTCCAGGCGTACACGGCGCGCAGCCGGGCTCGCCGCAGCCGGGCCGCCTCGAAGGCGAACTCGACGACCTCGTCGCCCGTGCCGGCGACGTCCACGGCGAGCACGACGTCCCGGTAGCCGGTCCACTCGCAAGCGCTGCCGTCGTCCTGCGGGACGTGCTCGTCGGGCGCGTCCGCGTCCGCGCGCACCAGCACGACCGGACCCTCCGCCTTCGCCACCACCCCCAGCGCGACCGACCCCACCAGGAACCCGGCGAACCCGCTCCACCCGTGCGACCCCAGCACCAGCGGCCGGGCCCGCCCGGCCTCCCGCAGCAGGGCGGCGGTCGCCGGACCCGCCACCAGTTCGTCGCCGAGCGGCAGTCCGGGGCAGGCGGCCCGGATCCGCTCCTCGGCCCGGCGCAGCGCACGGCGGGCCAGGTGCCGCTGGGCGGCGCCCGCGAGCACGGTGCCGTGCTGACGGGGGTACCGCTCCCCGGCGTGCACCAGCCGCAGCGGCCGGCCCCGCCGGACCGCCTCACGGGCCGCCCACAGCGCTGCGGCCATGCTCTCGTCGGACCCGTCGACTCCGACCACCACGGACTGTTCCATCACGACTCCTCCGGCCGGGCTGCTCACCTGCGGCCAGCATCCAGCGGTCCACCGATGCCGCGACAGGGACCGTCCGGCCCTCTCCCGTGCCCGCCCAGCCCCTGTGAACCGGGTGCGCCGCGCCGGAACCTGGAGGCGGGGTCCGGTGAGGAGGGCTCCGCGCAGAGCCGAAGGAGGCCCGGACATGAAGCCCATCGAGGTCGGCGCCCTCATGACCCGTGAGGTCGTCACCGCCCGGTACGGCACCCCGTTCAAGGAGGTGGTGCGGCTGCTCGACGAGCACCGCGTCGGCGGCCTCCCGGTCGTCGGCGACGACGGCACGGTCATCGGCGTGATCTCCGCGACCGACCTCGTCCCGCACCAGGCGGGACGCGCCGGCGTACGGCACCGCTTCAGTCCCCGCGCCCGGCGCGCGGCGGCCCGGAGCCGGGCCCGTACCGCCGGCGGCATCATGACGGCACCCGCCGTCACCGTCCGCGCCGACGCCACCGCCACCGAGGCGGCCCGCCTGATGGCCGCGCGCCGCGTGCAGCGGCTGCCGGTCGTGGACGCGGAGAACCGGCTCACCGGCATCGTCACCCGCCACGACCTCCTCCACGTCTTCCTGCGCCCGGACGAGGAGATCCTGCGCGCCGTACGGCAGGAGGTCCTCCTCGACACCCTCTGGCTGGTCCCGCAGACCATCGACGTCGCCGTGAGCGAGGGCGTCGTCTCCCTCACGGGACGGCTGGAGCGGCGCAGCGAGATCCCCGTCGCGGTCGGCATGACCCGCCGGCTCGACGGCGTCGTGGACGTCGTCGACCACCTCACCTACCGCATCGACGACACTCGCCTGCGCCCCGCCGAACAGGCCCTGCACGGCGTGGCCGACGACTGGCTGCGCAAGCTCTGACCGACGCGGCGCATGGCCATGATCCCGCTCGCCCTCATCGGCGTCCCCGGCTCGGTCCTGCGGCCGGGCGAACGTGAGTACGTGGCCTTGGAGTCCTAGCTCGGACACCAGCCGCAAACCAGCCGGATGATCACGCGCCTGCCGCCGCGGCGGACTGTTCGTCGTGCTCCCGCGGCATCCGTATGGCCCCGGCGCCGCCGATGGTCTTGCCGCGCTTCCGCGCGCTCTCGTGGCCTTCGAGGGTGCGGTCGCGGAGGCGCACGGGCCGGGGCAGTTCGGTCCATGCCGGGCCCGGCATG
>NZ_LIRL01000678.1 GCF_001419795.1 Streptomyces niveiscabiei | reverse complement strand
GCGTGGCGACCGCGCGCGCGGCGACCAGCAGGGCCGTCGCCTCGTCGGCGGCGAGCCGCAGGGGCTCGGCGACGTCGTCGGGGTTGTGCCACCAGATGTGCTCGCCGTCGGTGTCGATGTCGAGGAGGTCCCCGCCCCGGAAGCTGGTCCCGCACATCGGCAGCACGTCCAGGTCGGCGACGAGTTCCTCCTCGCTGATCCCGAACGCCCGCGCCACGTCCTCGACGCGCGCGCCGGGCCGCTCCTTCAGGTACGTCACCAGCGACAGCATCCGCCGCGTCTGGTCGATCGCGTTCACCGGCCGTACCGGCTTTCCCGCCATGCTCTCCCCGCCCCCTCAGCCCTTGGCCACGGCCCGCAGCCGGTCGATGACGTCCGCCCGCAGCTCGGCGGGTTCGACGACCACCACGTCCGGCCCGAACTCCACCAGCCAGGCGTCCAGACCGTGCCCGTACGGAATCTCCAACTCGTCCCACCCGTCACCGAGTTCCCGGACCACCGTGGCTTTCGCCCGAAGGGGGTACCCGGCGCCGGTCCGCAGCCGGATCAGCGCGCTGCGGTCTGCGCCCTCCCCGGCCCAGCCGGCCACGGTCTCCCGTACGGTGACGACGTCCGGCACCGGCGCCGTGAACCCGGCCCCCCGCGACCGCACGCGGCCGGTGATCCGCGACAGCCGGAACACCCGCTCGGCGCCCCGGTCCCGGTCGAACCCGGCGAGGTACCAGTGCCCGCGCCAGCACTCCAGCGCCCACGGCTCGACGTTGCGGGGCTCGGGGCGCGCGGCGGTGACCTTGCGGTAGTCGAAGACGACGGACCTGCGGTCCCGGCACGCCAGCATCAGCGGCTCGAACGCGGCCTCGTGGACGGGGATATGGGGCTCCAGGGCGCCGTGTGCCTCGTACGGGTCGACGTCCTCCGGCAGCCCGGCGGCGCGCAGCTTCTGGAGCGCGCCGGAGGCGGCTCCGGCGAGCCGCGCCTGCTGCCACACCTTCGCGGCGACACCCAGCGCGGCGGCCTCCTCCGCGTCCAGGGTGATCGGCGGGAGGCGGTTGCTGTCGCGGCGGGCGAGGTAGCCGACCTCGCCGTCCAGGTTCTCCACCGTCTCGATGACCAGGCCGAGTTCGCGCAGGTCGTCCTTGTCGCGCTCGAACATCCGGTTGAAGGCGTCGTCCGCGGCCGCTTCGAGGTACGCCTCGATGGATTCGCGCAACTCCCGCTTGCTCAGCGGCCTGCGCGTCCCCAGCAGACACAGCGCCAGGTTCATGAGCCGTTCTGCCTTGGCAATGGCCATCGACGCCCTACGCCTTTCCTATGGTGCTTCCGACGGATGACCGTACCGCCCCGCGCCGCCCCGGCAAAAGCCGAGGGCCCACGCCCGTACAGGCATGGGCCCCACTCGGTCAGCGGCGGTCGTGCGCTGCTCAGACCGCGATCAGGTCCACCACGAAGATCAGGGTGGAACCGGCCGGGATCGCCGGGGTCGGGGACTGGTCCCCGTACGCCAGGTGCGGCGGGATCGTCAGCTGACGACGGCCGCCGACCTTCATGCCCTGCACACCCTTGTCCCAGCCCTGGATGACGCGGCCGGCGCCCAGCGGGAACTTGAAGGCCGAGCCCCGGTTCCAGCTCGCGTCGAACTCCTCGCCGGTGGCGAAGGTGACGCCCACGTAGTGCACGGTCACGGTCTGACCGGCCTGCGCGACCTCGCCGTCGCCCTCCCAGATGTCCTTGATCTCCAGGTCCGCCGGCGGCTGACCCTCGGGAAAGTCGATCTCGGGCTTCTCGATGCTCACGTCAAACTCCTGGTCGTTCACAAAAAGGCAACCCGCACAGTCTTACACCCCGAGCCGGGTCACGAAGACGCCAGGATGTCCACCGTGAACACCATCGTCGACGTCTTCTCGATCCCGCTCCCGCTCGGCGGGTTGTCGCCGTAGCCCAGCGCCGGCGGTACGACGACGACGACGCGGCTGCCGACCTTCTTGCCGGTCAGCCCCTGCGCCCACCCCTTGACGACCTGCTGGAGCGAGAACGACGTCGGCGCGCTGCGCTGGTACGAGGAGTCGAACTCCTTGCCGGTCTCCCACACGACGCCCTTGTACTGCACGACGAGCGTGGAGTCGGCCTTGACGACCGCGCCGTCGCCCTCGATGACGTAGTTCGCCACCAGGCCCTTCGGCGCGGCCGACTTCGGGATCTCGACCGAGGGCGCCTTGCCGTCCGTGTTCGTGCCGACCTTCGGCAGCGCGGCGTCGTCCTGCGCGACGTCCTTGCCCTTGGCGGAGGACTTCGCGTTGAACGTGTCCAGCACGTCCACCACGAACACCAGCGTGTCCGTGCCCTTGATGCCCGCCTGCGACTGGCCCTCCGCGCCGTACCCCCAGGTCGGCGGGACGGAGAACTCGACGCGGCTGCCGGTCTTCTTGCCCGCGAGGGCGTACCGCCAGCCGTCGATGATGCTGCCCTGCGCGAGCTGGATGAACAGCGGGGTCTTGCGGTCGTAGGAGTTGTCGAAGACCTTCGCCGTGTCCCAGATCTGGCCCAGGTAGTTCGCCCAGACGTAGTCCTTCTCGGCGATCGTCTGCCCGCTGCCCGCGATCAGCGTCTTCACCGCGAGCTGGTCCGACGGGGAGCCGGTGCCCTTCGCCAGGGTCGGCTTCTCGCCGAACTTCTGACCCGCCGTCACGGCCGGCAGCGGGCCGTCGACGACCTTCGGCGCCGGAGCGGCCGACGGCGAGTCCGACGCCGACTGCGACGCGCTGTCGCTCGCCTTGTTCGAATCGGACTTGTCGTCGCCGCAGCCGGCGAGTGTGACCAGTCCCGCGGGGACGGCGGCGAGGATGAGGGAGCGTCGGCGCACGGTGAAAGCCTCGTAATCGATCGATCAGGTGGATGGCGTGCGCGCAACTCTACGGCGTGCAAAGGGCGCCGTACGGGAAACGTACGGCGCCCGTGTTGCGTTCCGGTCTGTCACCGGAACGTGTGTCACATCCCGGCGATCAGCTTCTCCACCCGGTCGTCGACCGAACGGAACGGGTCCTTGCACAGGACCGTCCGCTGTGCCTGGTCGTTCAGCTTCAGGTGCACCCAGTCCACCGTGAAGTCCCGGCGCTGCTCCTGCGCGCGCCGGATGAAGTCACCGCGCAGGCGGGCCCGCGTGGTCTGCGGCGGCACCGACTTGCCCTCGAAGATCTTCAGGTCGTCGCAGATCCGCGCCGCCTGCCCCTTGCGCTCCAGCAGGTAGTACAGACCCCGGCGACGGTGGATGTCGTGGTAGGCGAGGTCGATCTGCGCCACCCGCGGATGCGACATCGTCATGTTGTGCTTGGCCCGGTACCGCTCGATCAGCTGGTACTTCATCACCCAGTCGATCTCGGTGCCGATCCGGTCCAGGTCCTCCGACTCGATCGCGTCCAGCGTGCGGCCCCACAGTTCGAGGACCTGCTCGACCGTCCCCGTGCGGATGCCGCGCCGTTCGCAGAAGTCGACGGCCTTCTCGTAGTACTCGCGCTGCACTTCGAGCGCCGACGCCTCGCGTCCGCTCGCCAGGCGCACCTTGCGCCGGCCCGTGATGTCGTGGCTGACCTCGCGGATCGCCCGGATCGGGTTCTCCAGCGTCAGGTCCCGCATCACCGTGCCCGCCTCGATCATCCGCAGCACCAGGTCGGTCGCGCCGACCTTCAGCAGCATCGTCGTCTCCGACATGTTCGAGTCGCCCACGATCACATGCAGCCGGCGGTAGCGTTCCGCGTCCGCGTGCGGCTCGTCGCGGGTGTTGATGATCGGCCGGGAGCGCGTCGTCGCCGAGGAGACGCCCTCCCAGATGTGCTCCGCGCGCTGGCTGACGCAGTACACCGCGCCGCGCGGGGTCTGGAGCACCTTGCCCGCCCCGCACAGCAGCTGACGCGTCACCAGGAACGGGATCAGGATGTCCGCGAGCCGCGAGAACTCCCCGTGCCTCGCGACCAGATAGTTCTCGTGACAGCCGTAGGAGTTGCCTGCCGAGTCCGTGTTGTTCTTGAAGAGGTAGACGTCGCCCGCGATTCCTTCCTCGTGCAGGCGCCGTTCCGCGTCCACCAGAAGCCCTTCGAGAATGCGCTCGCCGGCCTTGTCGTGAGTCACCAGTTCGGTCACGTTGTCACATTCGGGTGTCGCGTATTCGGGGTGCGAACCCACATCCAGATAGAGGCGGGCTCCGTTCCGCAGAAAGACATTGCTGCTGCGGCCCCATGACACGACACGGCGGAAGAGGTACCGCGCCACCTCGTCAGGAGACAGACGCCGCTGTCCCCTGAACGTGCACGTGACGCCGTACTCGTTCTCCAGCCCGAAAATGCGGCGGTCCATGACTGAACATTACGCCCGATCCCCCGAACTGAAACGGGGTTCGACAGCACGGTTCGGATCATTTTCCGACGACACCACCGCCACCGTACGCACCTCGGGTACCGCCATTACCCCCCTCGTCGCCAGCAAAACCAGCAACGCGGCACAACCCGCAGCGCCCGGCACCGCGAACCCCCACAGGGTGCCGCCCGCCTCCACCACCGGGCCCGTCACGCCCGTCCCGAGCGCCTGCCCCACCCCGAACATCGTCACCAGCCACGAGAACGCCTCCGTCACCGTCCCGCGCGGCGCGTACCGGTCAACCAGCACGAACGAGCACGCGATGGCGGGCGCCAGGAACACCCCCGCCAACGCGATGAGCGCCACCATGGCCACCGCGCCGGGACGCAGCATAAGCGGCAGGTAGCACACCGCCAGCAGCGCCACGATCACTTCGAGGCGCCGCTGCGCCGACCCCGGCCACTGCCGCGCCCCGTACACCGTCCCGCCGGCCAGCGCCCCGAGCCCCAGCGCGGCCAGCAGCCAGCCGTACACCGCGTCCCCGCCGTGCGCGTCCGCGTACGGCACCGACGCCACCGTGATCGAGCCGAGCGCCACCCCGATGAACACGCATGCCCCCAGCAGTGCCAGGAGCGGGCGTGAGCGCAGTGCGCCGAGCCAGTGGGCCTCGCGTGGGGCCGACCGCCACGCGCGCGAGGGCGGTGACATGACCACCGACAGCGCCCCCAGCACGCCCACCGCGTTGATCACCAGCAGGGCCGCCTGCTCCGACCAGAGGGCCACGCACAGCGTCACCAGCAGCGGGCCGACCGTGAACATCAGCTCCTGGGCGACCGCGTCCATGGCGTACGCCGTGTGCACCTGGTCCTCGCGCTTCAGCACGGACGGCCACAGGGCCCGCAGGCCGCCCTCCAGCGGCGGGGTCAGCAGGCCCGCGGCCACCACCGCCGTACAGGCGAGCCAGAGGGGCTCCAGGCCCGTCCAGGCGAACACGGCCATGCCCAGGGCCGAGCCCAGCGCCGCCGGGAGCTGGACACGCGGCTGGCCGTGCAGGTCGACCAGGCGGCCCAGCACCGGCTGGCCCACCGCGTTCGCCACGCCGTACACCGCCGCCAGCACCCCGGCGAGGCTGTACGTGCCGCCCTGCGCGCGCGTGAACAGCACGATCGTGATCGCCGCCGTCGCGCACGGCAGCCGGCCCACCAGGGTGCCGACCAGCAGCCGCGCCGCGTACCGCGCCCGCACGACCTCTCCGTAACCCGCCAGACCCCCGGCCATCGCGCCTCCCGCCGCTCAGGTGTTACGTATAACGTCCAGGGTCATACGTACCATGAGCCGAGACGAACGGTCCAGAACAGGAGGCAGGCTCACGGTGGCACGCAGCAGCACCCGACCCACCAGTCGCGACGTCGCCCGAGCCGCCGGAGTCTCCCAGGCAGCCGTCTCCCTCGTCCTCGGCGACAAGTGGCGCGGCCGGGTCGCCGAGGCCACCGCCGAACGCGTCCGGCAGGCCGCCCGCGACCTCGGCTACCGGCCCAACCTCGCCGCCCGCAACCTGCGCCTCGGCCACACCCGCACCGTCCTGCTCGTCGTCCCCGCCCTCACCACCGAGTTCTTCGCCGGCGTCTACACCGGAGCCGCCCGCGTCGCCGCCGAGCACGGCTTCGGCGTCGTCCTCTACCCCTCCCCCGAAGGCGTGGGCGGCGCCCGCGACCCCTTCGCCAGCGCCCAGGCCGCCCTCGACGGCGTCATCGCCTCCTCCATGGCCGCCGACGCCCTCACCG
>NZ_LIRL01000677.1 GCF_001419795.1 Streptomyces niveiscabiei | reverse complement strand
CGACCTCACCGCCCTCAGCGCCTCGCGCCCCGCCCGCACCCCGCACGAGGAAGCCCTCTGCGCCCTGTTCTCCGACCTCCTGGGCATCCCCGGTGTCGGGATCGACGACAACCTCTTCGCGCTCGGCGGGAACTCGCTGACCGCCGTCCGTCTCGCCGCCCGCGCGCAGACCCAGCTCGGCGGCACCCGCATCACCTTGCGCGACGTCTTCCACACCCCCACCCCGGCCGGACTGGCCCGTGTGCACGCCGACCGGCTCGATCCGGCGTGAGCCCGGACGCCTCTCCCCCGACCGCACCGTTCCCGAGCGAGGACCATGTCTGAGATCTGCGATCTGAGCGACGCCGTGGCGGAGCTGATCCACGACGGCGACACCGTCGCCCTGGAGGGCTTCACGCATCTGATCCCCTTCCGCGCGGCGCACGAGATCATCCGCCAGGGCATCACCGACCTCACGCTGGTGCGGATGACCCCGGACCTCCTGTACGACCAGCTCATCGGCGTGGGGGCGGCCCGCAAGCTCGTCTTCTCCTGGGGCGGCAGTCCCGGTGTGGGCTCGCTGCACCGGCTGCGCGACGCGGTGGAGAACGGCTGGCCGCGCCCGCTGGAGCTGGACGAGCACAGCCACGCCGGCATGGTCAACCGCTATGTGGCGGGCGCCTCGCGGCTGCCGTTCGCCGTCCTGCGCGGTTACCGGGGCAACGACATCGCCGCGCGCACCGGCTCCGTCGCCCCCGTCGTCTGCCCGTTCACCGGCGAGGAGCTGACCGCGGTCGCCGCGCTCAACCCGGATGTCACCGTCATCCACGCCCAGCGGGCCGACCGGGCCGGCAACGTCCAGCTGTGGGGTCTGCTCGGGGTGCAGAAGGAGGCGGTCCTCGCGGCGGACCGGGTGCTGGTCACGGTGGAGGAGCTGGTGGACCGCCTCACTCCGCTGCCGGGCGCGGTGACGCTGCCCGCCTGGGTCGTCGACGCGGTCGCGGTCGTCCCCGGCGGCGCCCATCCGTCGTACGCCGCCGGGTACAGCAGCCGCGACAACGACTACTACCGGGCGTGGAGCGAGGTGTCCCGGGACCGGGAGGTCTTCGGGAGCTGGGTCGAGGAGAACATCCTGCGCACGGAGGGGGCCACCGCCCGATGACCGCGACATCCACCGACGGGCTCGCCGTCACCGGGGACGAGCTGATGGAGGTCTGCGCCGCCCGGGCGCTGGCCGGGGCCAGGACCTGTCTGGCGGGCGTCGGCATCCCCAGCACGGCGGCCAACCTCGCGCGCCGCACGTACCATCCGGATCTCGTCGTGATCTACGAGTCGGGCGTCATCGGCTCCAAGCCCAGCCGGCTGCCGCTGTCCATCGCCGACGGCGAACTCGCGGAGACCGCCGACCTGGTGATCCCGATGCCGGAGATGTTCAACTACTGGATCCAGGGCCGCCGTATCGACATCGGGTTCCTGGGCGCCGCCCAGGTGGACCGGTTCGCCAACATCAACAGCACCGTCGTGGACCGAGGCCCCGGCCTGCCCGAGAAGCGCCTGCCCGGCGCGGGTGGCGCGCCCGAGATCGCCGCGCACTGCGGCGGTGTCCTGATCGTGGTGCGGCACACCCTGCGCAACTTTGTGGCGAAGGCGGACTTCGTGACCACCTTCGGGCACGGCTCGGGGCCGGGTGACCGCGAGCGGTTCGGGCTGCCCGGCGCCGGGCCGGTCGCCGTCATCACCGACCTGGGCGTCCTGCGGCCGGATCCGGTCACGGCGGAGCTCGTCCTCACCCAGGTGCATCCCGGGGTGACGGCCGACCGGGTACGGGCCGCGACGGGCTGGGACCTGCGCGTCGCCGACCCCCTGGGCGTCACCGAACCGCCCACCCCCGAGGAACTCACCGCGCTGCGCGCCCTGAAGAACGCCGGCGAGCCGGTACGCGGCAGCGCCGCGAAACCCTGAAGAGCCCCTGAAGAGCCCCTGAGGAGAGAAGGAAACGCTGTGGCCGACAACCCCTTCGACGACGAGGACGGCACGTTCCTCGTCCTGGTCAACGACGAGAACCAGCACTCGCTGTGGCCCGCCTTCGCCGATGTCCCGGCGGGCTGGCACACCGTGCACGGCCCGGCCCCCCGCGCCGCCTGCCTGGAGCACATCGAGCGCGAGTGGACCGACATGCGCCCCGCGAGCCTCGTCCGCGCCATGAGCGCGGCCGGCGAGGGCGACCGGTAGCGGTCGCGGCCCCCCACCACGTACGGAGACCCCCCATGACTGTGCACGGCATTGCCTATCTCGACCTCTACACCCAGGACCGCGCGTCCACGATCGACTACTTCACCGGCCTGGGATTCGCGCGGGTCGCGGAGTCCGAGGACGCCGGCCGCTCCTCCACCCTGCTGCTCCAGGGCGGCCTGCGGCTCGCCGTGACGTCGGGACCGGCGGTGCGGGACTTCCTGGACCGGCACGGCGACGGCGTCGCGGACATCGCCCTGACCTGCGACGACGTCCCGGCGGCCGTCGAGCGCGCGGTGGCCGCCGGGGCGACCGACCTCGGCTCGCCCTACGGCGCGCCGGTCGTGTCGGGGTTCGGGGACGTACGGCACACCCTGCTGCCGCCGGCCGAGGGCGACCCCGGCCGGATGCCGCCCACCGGCCGCTGGGTGCCCGTCGAGGCCGCCGCCCCGCGCTCGCCGCAGCCCGTCCGGCTGCTGGACCACATAGCGGTCTGTGTGGAGGGCGGCCGGCTCGACGCGTACGCCGACTTCTACCGGGACGCCTTCGCCTTCACGCGCTATTCGGCCGAGTACGTGGCGCTCGGCGGGCAGGCCATGGACTCCGTCGTGGTGCGCGGCGCGTCGGAGAACGTCACCTTCACCCTGGTCGCGCCCGACCCCGACAAGGGCTCCGGCCAGCTCGACGCCTTCCTGGACCGCAACGGGGGTCCCGGCGTGCAGCATCTGGCGTTCCTCGTCGACGACATCGTCTCCGCCGTACGCGGGTTGCGGGGCGGGGGCGTGGACTTCCTGAGCACGCCGGACAGCTACTACGACATGCTGAGCGCACGCCTGCCCGACCTCGCGGACCGGATCGAGGACCTGCGGGACGCCCAGGTGCTCGCCGACAGCGACGAGTGGGGGCATCTGATGCAGCTGTTCACCAAGTCGCCGTACGAACGCAACACCCTCTTCTTCGAGCTGATCCAGCGTCAGGGCTCGCGGGGGTTCGGCAGCGCGAACATCCGGGCCCTGTACGAGGCCGTCGAGCGCGACCGGCTCGCCGCCTCGTGACCGGCCCCGCCGGCCGTGCCGCGGCCGTGGACATGCTCACCCTGACCGACTACGCCGGGCGGGCCCGCACGATGCTGCCGGGCAGTGTCTGGGACTTCATCGAGGGAGGCGCGGGCGAGGAACGCACCCTCGCCGCCAACCGGGCGGCCTTCGACCGGGTCCGGCTCTTCCCCCGGGCGCTGTCCGGCACGGACCGCCCCTCCCTCACGGCCACGGTCCTCGGCCGCACCTGGCGCACCCCCCTCGCCGTCGCCCCCATGGCCTACCACCGGCTGGTCCACCCGGCCGGCGAGGTCGCGACGGCGCGGGCCGCCGGGGCCGCCGGGGTGCCCCTGGTGGTGAGCACGTTCGCGAGCCGCACCTTCGAGGACATCGAGGCGGCGGCCGGCGGCCCGCTGTGGCTCCAGGTGTACTGCTTCCGGGACCGCTCCCTGACCCGGGACCTCGTCGCACGCGCCGAGAGCGCCGGCTTCGAGGCCCTGGT
>NZ_LIRL01000676.1 GCF_001419795.1 Streptomyces niveiscabiei | reverse complement strand
GCGCGAGCGTCTCGGCGAGCGCCCCCGGCAGCTCTTTGGTATGGACCACACCGAGCCGTTGGGTGGCCCGGGTGAGGGCCACGTACAGGTCGCTCGTGCCGTACGCGCCGGGTTCGACGACGAGGACGGAGTCGAATTCGAGGCCCTTGGACTGCCGGGGGTCGAGCAGGACGACGGTCCGGGTGAGGTCGGGTTCCTCGCCGGAGGTCACGCCGTCGAGCCGGGCGGCGATCTCCGGGTGCAGGGCGCGCGGCGCGATCACCGCCAACCTGCCCTCGGCCGGGGTGAGTTCGTCAACGGCCTGGGATACGGCGGCCGTCAGGTCGTCGGTGTGCCAGGACCAGGGCCGAACTCCGGTCGCCCGTACGGATTTCGGCGGCTCGAAGTCGGGGCGTTCGGCGCGGACGACGGCCGCGGCGACGTCCATGATCTCTGCGGGCGTACGGTAGTTGACGCCGAGCCGGGCGTGTTCCCAGCGGTCCTCGACGTACGGTCCGAGGATGCCCTGCCAGGAGCCGACGCCGGCCGCCTCGGCGGTCTGCGCGGGGTCGCCGACCAGGGTCATCGACCTCGTCGGGCTGCGCCGCATGAGCAACCGCCAGGCCATCGGGGAGAGTTCCTGCGCCTCGTCGACGATGATGTGCCCGAACGCCCAGGTCCGGTCGGCCGCCGCGCGCTCGGCGGCGCTGCGGAAGTCCTCCTCCTCCTGCCGCTCGGCGAACCGCTCGGCGTCGATGATGTCGTGCGCCGACAGCACCTCGGAGTCCTCCTCGTCCTTGTCGTCGAACTCGTAGGTCCGGGACGCGTACGAGACGTCCAGCACGCCCTGCGCGTACGTGACCTGCTCCTCCCGTTCCCGCTCGGCCAGTTCCCGCGCCCGGCGTTCGTCCACGCCGAGGAGTTCGGCGAGTTCGTCGAGCAGGGGGACGTCCGCGACGGTCCAGGCCCGGGTGACGGGGCGGCGTACGGCGTCGGCGTCCTCGTCGGGGAGGTACGCGTCGGGCTCGGCGAGGAAGTCGGCCAGGACCCGGCGCGGGGTGAGCAGGGGCCACAACTGTTCGATGGCGGACCAGACTTCGGGGTTCTCGGCGAGTTCGTCGCGGATCTGCGTGATGTCGCTGGCGTCGAGGAGGCTGCTCCCGTCGTAGGGGTCGGTGCCCACGCGTTCGGCGTACATCTCGGTCAGCGTGTTGAGGATGTGGCCCTCGAAGTGCTCGCGGGCCACGTTGTGCGGGAGCCGGGCGGCGCGGGCGCGTTCGCGGGCGACCTTCACCAACCCGTCGTCCAGCATGAGGACTTCGCGGTCGTGGACGACGGCGATCACCGGGTCGGGCAGCGCCTGCCGGTCGCGGACGGCGGCGGCGAGGACGTCGGCCATCGCCGGACCCCCCTTCACCGCAGCCGCCTCGGGGGTGTCGGTGGCCGTCGCCTTCACGCCGGGGTACAGCTCGCCGACCGTCGCGAGGAGCACGCCGGTCTCGCCGAGGGCGGGCAGGACCTCGCCGATGTAGCCGAGGAAGGCGGGGTTGGGGCCGACGATCAGGACAGCACGCTTGGCGAGCAACTCCCGGTGCTCGTACAGGAGATACGCCGCGCGGTGCAGGGCGACGGCGGTCTTGCCGGTGCCGGGGCCGCCCTCGACGACCAGGACGCCCCGGTGCGGGGCGCGGATGATCTCGTCCTGTTCGGCCTGGATGGTCTGCACGATGTCGTTCATCCGGCCGGTGCGGGCCGCGCCGAGCGCCGCGAGCAGGACGGCGTCGCCGGTCGGGTCCTCGTGGCCGGTGCGCTCGTGGTCGCCGAGGTCGAGGATCTCGTCGTGCAGCGCCGTCACCGTACGGCCGTCGGTCGTGATGTGCCGGCGGCGGCGCAGGCCCATCGAGGTGTGGCCGGTGGCGAGGTAGAAGGGGCGGGCGACGTCGGCGCGCCAGTCGATGAGGACGGGGGTGCGTTCGGCGTCGTCCAGCCGCAGCCCGATGCGGCCGATGTGGTGGACGTCACCCTTCGCGAGGTCGATCCGGCCGAAGCACAGCGAGCCGTCCACCGCGTTCAGCGCGGCCAGCAGGCCCGAGCGTTCGGCGACCAGGATGTCCCGCTCCAGCCTGGCCTGCATCGGGGTGTTGCCCTGGGCGAGGGCCGTCGTGACGGAGGTCTCGGTGTCGCCGCGCAGGGCGTCGACCCGGGCGTACAGGCCGTCGATGAATTCCTGTTCCGCGCGCATTTCACCGTCTTGAAAGTCGGTGTTTGACAATTCCACTCCCGGCCGGATATACTGTGCTCATCACGCTTCTTCTGCGCTTCCCCGAGGGAAGTCGCGAATCATTGAATATACGCCGAGAAAACCCCCGAGCGCAAACACTCGGGGGTTTTTCCGTGAGCGGTGTCCGGTCAGTTGCGGGGCTTCGCGGAGAGTTCCGCGCCCTGCCGGTAGCCGGGCCGCGCGAGGTGGATCACCACGTGGCTCGCCGCGGGCGCGTTCGCCGTGCCGCCCGGGCCGCCGCACATCGACCTGCGCTCGTTCGCCGTCATCGGGCGGGGGTCGAACGTGGTCGTCGAGAACTGCATCTCGTCGGGGTCGTACTGGGTGAGCGTCGGGTAGACGTACCACTCGTAGTGGCCGTGGCGGCGCTTCGGATAGTTGATGACCATCCGGCCCGTGACCCGCTGCATCGCCGGGGCGATGGTCACCGCGCCGATCGAGTACGGCGGCACCTCGCCGCTGACCTCCTCCGTCTCCGACGTCGAGTACGACCAGCTGTGGCCGTAGCTCGCCTCGATCGACGCGCTGAATATCTGCGACAGGCCCGCCTCGACGCCCGCCGTGACGCTGACGCTGTTCTCCTCCGTGCGCGACTCCGTCGTCTGGCGGCCGACGCCGACCTTCGAGGAGCAGGCGTGCACGGTCGTGCCGACCTGTCTCGCCGGGCCGGTGAACACCTCGCGCTTCGCCGGCTCGAACCGGCAGCGGTCCGCCCTGCCGAGGCCGTCCACGTTCTGGCGGCAGGAGGTGAGCAGCGCGGAGGGGTCGTACCAGTTGTCGTCCGCCGCGCTCGCGCCGTGCGCACCGGCCAGGAGGCCGCCGGTCGCGGCCATCGTGGCGACTGCGGCCAGCACGGATTTACGCATGAAAAGCAACTTCATGTGAGGAGCCTTTCCGGAGTGGGGGGCTTTGTGGGGGGTGACACACACGTCGGCATTTCCCGTGGGAGGGCTCCCACGGCCGATGTGCTTGAAATGTATAGCTCTCCACCCGGGGCAGCCAAGTAAAACAAACACAAAGCCGCATCGTTCAATCTTTATGCACTCCTGAGCAGAAGGACGTCCGCCAACTCCGCCAGCAGCTTCCTCTTCGCCCGCGCCCCGACCATCGATTTCACCGGTTCGCCGTCACGGAACACGATAAACGTCGGCATGGAAAGGACTTGGTACTTCTGTGTCGTCAACGGGTGGGAATCCACGTCGAGTTGTACGACCTTGAGGCGCTCGCCCTCCTCCTCCGCCAGCGCCTTCAGCACCGGCTTCATCTGGTGGCACGGCGGACACCAGGACGCCGTGAACTCCACGAGCACCGGCAGCTCGGACCCGATCACCTCGTCCTCGAAATTCCCGTCCGTCACGTCGATCACCATTCCCGGCCTCCCCATTCGCATTCTGGATCCCTGTTTCCGGCGGCGAGCGCGTCCTTGGCCTCCTCGGCGCGCTTCAGCTGCCCGGCGACCTTCTCCCGGACGGCCCCCAACTCGCCTATCAGCGCGTCGAGTTCCGCCAGCTTGCGCCGGTACACGGCCAGCGACGCCGGACACGAATCCCCTTCCGGGTGCCCGGCCCGCAGGCACTCCACAAAAGGCCGCGTCTCCTCCAGCTCGAACCCGAAGTCCCGCAGCGTACGGATCTGTTGAAGCAGCCGGACGTCCGACTCGTCGTACGCCCGATGCCCTTGCCCGTCCCGCCTCGCGGGGAGCAGTCCACGTGCCTCGTAGTACCTGAGAGTTCGGGTCGTAGTACCCACGCGGGAGGCCAGCTCGCCGATTCGCATGGGTACGAACGTAGGGGTTGACGTCGGGGTCAAGGCAAGGGAGTTCGGGGGCGCCATGTGTCTACGCTCGTCGGCATGCCCCTGCGACCCGTCATGGTGAACATCAAGGCCCTCGACGCCCCGGCTGTCGGCCGCTTCTGGGCCGAGGCGCTCGGCTGGACCGCGTACCACCCCGGTATCACCACGTACGTCGGCCCCTCCGGCGGCCTCGTCTGGCCCGACCCGGTCTTCATCGGCATCGACGTCGTACCCGTCCCCGAGCCCAGGTCCCCGGCGAAGAACCGCGTCCACCTCGACCTCGCGACCGGCTCCGCCGCGCACCAGGCCGAGCTGACCGCACGGCTACGGGCACACGGCGCGGCCCTCGCCGACGTGGGCCAGGGCGACGTCCCCTGGACCGTCCTGCGCGATCCCGAGGGGAACGAGTTCTGCGTCCTCGAACCCCGCGAGGTCTACCGGGACACCGGGCCGATCGCCGCGATCGTCGTCGACTGCGCGGATCCCCGGGGTATGGCCCGGTTCTGGGGTGCGGCCCTCGACTGGACCGTGCTCGAAGTCACCGACGACCAGGCGTCGTTGCGCTCCGCGCGGGGTACCGGGCCGTACCTGGAGTTCCTCCGCGTCCCCGGCACGGAGGCCGTCCCCGACCGCGTCCACCTTGACCTCCTGCCGTACGCCGGGGACGACGAAGCGGCGGAGGTGGCACGGGTACGGGCCCTCGGGGCCGGGGACCTCGACGTCGGCCAGGGGGAGGCGCCGTGGACGTGTCTCGTGGACCCGGAGGGGCATGCGTTCTGCGTACTCGGGCTGCCGTGAGGGGAGTTGAGGGCGTCGAGGGGCCGCCGGGTGCTGGACGGGACAGCGCGGGGGGCGTCCCGGCGGCGTACGCGGGGTGTGCGGGGCACGCGCCCGGCGCCGTACGCGGTGTGCGCAGGTCGCGCCCCCGGCGCCCGCCGTACGCGGTGTGCCCCTACGCCGCCACCCCCGCCGACTCCTCCACCTCCAGCAGTGACGCGCTCTGCCGTTCCTCCTCGAACGCCTTGCGCCCGCCCCGCAGACCGAACAGCCTCTTCGCGACGGCGATGTACAGCACCGCCAGCAGGTTCAGCACCAGTGTCGCGATCTTCAACCAGCTGACGCGTTCGGTGAGTTCGTAGATCTCCAGGGGCAGGAACGCGGCCGTCGCCACCACCGTCAGGTACTCCGCCCACCGCTTCGCGTACCAGAGCCCGACCGCCTCGACGAGTTCGATCAGCGCGTAGGCGAGGAGCAGGGCGGCGACGAGGACGAGGGTGCTGTGCCGGTACCCGAACACCTTCTGGACGGAGCCGACGACCGGGGAATGGTCGAGGTCGTAGTGGAAGTGCCGGAAGACCGGCCGGAAGACGTCGAGGTACTCGTCGAACAGCCTCCGCACGGCGTCCTGGCTGTTGCTGAACTTCCACACGGCGACCGCGACCAGCACGATGAACACCCCCCGCACGGCCCGCTCCACCGCCAGGAACCGCAGAATGAACAGATCCCGCAACACCTTCCCCCGCGCCACGAGCGGCGCCTCGACCGCCGGCCCCCTCCCCTGCGGCTCCCCCACCGCCAAATCCCCACACCGCAGACACCCCCACGCGTCCCCCAACGCCGCCACCGCCCGCAACCGCCCCGC
>NZ_LIRL01000675.1 GCF_001419795.1 Streptomyces niveiscabiei | reverse complement strand
CACCTAACCCAACACGGCGGTGACAGTCCCAGCCCCCACGGTCCTGCCACCCTCACGGATAGCGAACCCAAGACCCGCCTCCAAAGGCACATCCCGCCCCAACTCGACGGTCATGTCAACCCGCTCCCCCGGCCGCACGACAGCAACCTCACCGAGGTCGACGTCCCCCACCACATCCGCCGTACGGATGTAGAACTGCGGCCGGTACCCAGAAGAAACAGGCGTGGTCCGCCCCCCTTCACGAGCCGAAAGCACATAAACCTGCGCCGTGAACTTCCGCCGAGGCACCACACTCCCCGGCGCCGCGACGACATGCCCGCGCCGAACAGAGTCCCGGGCGACCCCTCGGAGCAGCAGCGCGACATTGTCCCCGGCCTGCGCTTCATCCATCGGCTTCCCGAAGGTCTCCACGCCGATAACCACCGTGTCGACCTCCGCCCCGAGCACTTCGACCCGGTCCCCGACCCGAACGGTCCCCCGCTCGACAGCCCCGGTGACAACGGTCCCGCGCCCGGTGATGGTGAGCACGTTCTCGACGGACAGCAGGAACGGCGCGTCGAGATACCGCTCCGGCATCGGCACATACGTGTCGACCGCGTCGAGCAGCGCCTCGACGGAGGCGACCCAACGGGGGTCCCCCTCAAGGGCCTTGAGCCCGGAGACACGGACGACGGGCGCGCTGTCACCCCCGTACCCGTGGGTCGTGAGAAGGTCCCGGACCTCCAACTCGACCAGTTCGACGAGCTCTTCGTCGGCGCCGTCGGCCTTGTTGAGCGCGACGACGATGTGGTCGACCCCCACCTGCCGGGCGAGCAGCACGTGTTCGGCGGTCTGCGGCATGATCCCGTCGCGCGCGGAGACGACGAGGATCGCCCCGTCGAGCTGCGCCGCGCCGGTGATCATGTTCTTGACGAAGTCGGCGTGACCGGGCATGTCGACGTGCGCGTAGTGGCGCGTGTCGGTCTCGTACTCGACGTGCGAGATGTTGATGGTGATACCGCGGGCGGCCTCCTCGGGGGCGCGGTCGATGCGGTCGAACGGCACGAACGTGCCGGTGCCGCGGTCGGCGAGGACCTTGGTGATGGCGGCGGTCAGGGTGGTCTTGCCGTGGTCGACGTGGCCCATCGTGCCGATGTTGAGATGCGGCTTGGTGCGTACGTACGCGGTCTTGGGCATGGCTGTACCTCGAAGCGTGTCCGTGGGAAGAAGAAAAGAGGGGACCCCGACCGACCGTCCGACCCTCCCCCTGCGGGGTCCGCCGGACTTTCCGGGGAGGGTCAGCTTCGGGCGCCGTCGACAGCGGCCGTGAGATGCGGGACGGCAGCCTTCGGCGCATCCGCGACGGCGGATGCTGCGAGGTGGAAGGCGTACCGGAACATGGCTCGATCATCGTCGAAGGACCGTCGTACGTCGAACGGTTTTCCGCGCCGTGCCGTTCAGGGCCGTCCCGGTGAGAAGCCCCATACAGCGATCAGACATCTTCGTGGGCTACCGTCACGGAATGCTCGATGCCACCACCCGCTCTGGCGGCACCGCCACGGCCGCTCCCCCGGTCACCCCCGAACTCGTCGTGCCGGTGTCCCTCGGTACGCGGCTGCTGTCCCCGTGGTCCCGCTTCTTCCTGCTGGTCGTGCTGCTCGCGGCGGCCGGCGCGGGCGTGCTGCTCTTCGAGCCGCAGAAGCTCCTCCAGGACGGCTGGCCGCCCCAGCTGACCGGCGCGTCGGCCGCCGCCGTGTTCACGGTCGCCTACGGGCTGTGCACGGTCGCGTTCGTGCCCCGGCCGCTGCTGAACCTCGCGGCGGGCGCGCTGTTCGGCTGGGAGGTGGGCCTCGTCACGACGCTCGCGGGTACGGTGCTCGGCGCGGGCGCGGCGTTCGGGCTCGGGCGGGTGCTGGGGCAGGACGCGCTGCGGCCCCTGCTGCGCGGGCGGCTCCTGAAGGCGGCGGACGGTCAGCTGAGCCGGCACGGCCTGCGGTCGATGCTCGCCGCGCGCCTCTTCCCGGGGATGCCGTTCTGGCTGGCCAACTACGGCGCCGCCGTCTCCCGCATCGGGTGGTTCCCGTTCCTGCTCGCGACCGCGCTGGGGTCGGTGCCCAACACGGCCGCGTACGTCGTCGCCGGGGCGCGGGCCTCGTCGCCCACGTCGCCGGTGTTCCTGATCGCCGTGGCGGCCATCGCGCTGCCGTCGGTGGCGGGTGCGGTGGTGGCGTGGCGAAAGAGGCATCACCTGCGCGGGAAGTAGCCCTCACCCGCAGGTCTCGTACGGAGGCCTCATACGGCTTCCAGGATCATCGCGTTGGCCAGTCCCCCCGCCTCGCACATGGTCTGCAACCCGTACCGCGCCCCGCGCTCGCGCATCGCGTGCACCAGCGTCGTCGTCAGCCGCGTCCCGCTGGCGCCCAGCGGATGCCCGAGCGCTATCGCCCCGCCGTCGACGTTGACCTTCGCGAGGTCCGCGCCGGTCTCCTGCTGCCAGGCGAGTACGACGGCGGCGAACGCCTCGTTGACCTCGAACAGGTCGATGTCGCCGAGCCCGAGCCCGGCCCGGCGCAGCACCTTCTCCGTCGCGGGGATGACGCCGGTCAGCATCAGGAGGGGGTCGGAGCCGGTGACGGCGAAGTCGCGCACGCGCGCGAGGGGGCGCAGCCCGAGGCGTACGGCCGTGTCGGCGCCGGCGATCAGGACCGCGCTCGCGCCGTCGTTGAGGGGGCTGGCGTTGCCCGCGGTGACGTTCCACTCGATCTGCGGGAAGCGCTCGGCGAAGGCGGGGTCGTAGTAGGCGGGCTTCAGACCGGCGAGGATCTCGGGTGTCGTGCCGGGCCGTACGGACTCGTCGCGCACGGCGTCGTCGAGCGGGGCGACCTCGGCGTCGAAACGGCCCCGTCCCCACGCGTCGGCGGCCTTGTGGTGCGAGGACGTGGCGAACTCGTCCATCCGCGCGCGCGTGATGGACCACTTCGCGGCGATCAGCTCCGCGCTGACGCCCTGCGGTACGAGGCCCTCCGGGTAGCGCCGGGCGATCCCCGGGCCGAAGGGGTCCTTGCCCTCCGGGACGTTCGACCACATCGGTACGCGGCTCATCGACTCGACCCCGCAGGCCACGACCAGGTCGTACGCGCCCGCCATGACGCCCTGCGCGGCGAAGTGCACGGCCTGCTGGGAGGAGCCGCACTGCCGGTCCACCGTCGTCGCCGGCACGGACTCCGGGAGGCCGGCGGCCAGGGCCGCGTACCGGGTCGTGTTCATCGCCTGCTCGCCGACCTGGTCGACCGTGCCGCCGATCACGTCGTCGATGAGCGCGGGGTCGATGCCGGAGCGGTCGACGAGGGTGCGCAGGGTGTGGGCGAGGAGGTCGACGGGGTGGACGTGGGAGAGGGAGCCGCCTGGCCTGCCCTTGCCGACGGGGGTGCGGACGGCTTCGACGATGACGGCGTCGCGCATGAGGTGCCTCCAGAGCGGGTCAGTTTGAAATTCAAACCCACTCTAACGACAAGGATGCCCCCTTGACCAGGTGGGTTGGAAATTCAAACTCTCACCTAAACTGGGCCGTATGCCCGCGCCCAAGGACCCCCGCCCCTGCTCCATCGCCGACACCCTGTCCCTCGTCGGCGAGAAGTACACCCTCTTGATCGTCCGCGAGGTCCTGCTGGGCAACGGCCGCTTCGACCAGCTGGTCCGCAACATCGGCGCCCCCCGCGACGTCCTGTCGGCCCGCCTGCGCCGCCTGGTCGAGGCAGGCGTCCTCACGAAGCACGCCTACTCGGACCGCCCCCTCCGCCACGAGTACCGCCCCACCCGCGCGGGCCTCGACCTCAACCCGGTCCTCCTCACCCTCATGGCCTGGGGCGACCACCACCTGCGCCACGACATCGGCCGCCCCCTGGTCGTCGAACACACCTGCGGCCACGAACTCCTCCCGGCGGTCACCTGCCGGGTATGCGGCGCGGAGGTGTCGGAGGAGGACCTGACCCCCCACGTGGAATCCCCGGGCTGGACGGTGGCGGGGCCCGTGGCATGACAGTGGATGGTGGCGGGACCTGTGGCGTAACAGCCCCCTACTCCATAGCGCCGCCAACGCCCTGACCGACCAGCGCCTCGGCCACCCCGAACACCGCCTCGCACTCGCCGCACCGGGCCCGCCCGAAGAGGCGCGTCAGTGACTCCGCCACTTCGCTCTGTCCGCCCTCAAGGGCCAGCGCGTGCAACCGGGCGCCGATGCCGGAGAGTTCGGCGGGGTCCACCGCGAGGAGTTCGACGCCGAAGTCCTCGTGCCCCTCCCCCACCGACAGGGCCCACTCGCCCCCGCACCCGGGACACGTGACCTCGAACTCCTCCAGCAGCAACTCCAGTTCGGTCGCCCAGAAGGGGACGCCCTCGAAGGCAAGGAGCCCTTGGAGGTGGTACACGAAGTCGCCGGGCACGTCCGCCGGTATGCCGGCGAGGACGTCCCGTGCCACGGGGAGGAGTTCGGCGATCTGGGCCCCGTACAGCTGCCGCTCGCCGTCCCCCGCCGCGCCGACGACGAGTCCGGCCATGAGGAGCGCCTCTTCGCGGGCGCCGGGCGCGCGGCCCGTGGCAATGTCCGTGAGCAGGGGGAGAGCGGCGAAACTCGCGTCGTAGACGGTCCCTTGGTGGCAGAGGGACGACCAGAGGTCGGCCCAGACGTCCTTGTCACCGGGACCGCCGTCGAGGCGGGCGAAGAGGCCGGGGGTGTCGGCGGCGGAGCCGTAGGCGTGGGTGAGGTGGGCCCAGTCGGTGGTCATGGGCGGGGATTCTGCCGCACCCCGGACACCACGCCGCATGGCGCATCCCGGGCCCTGCCCCGCCCGGCGCCACACAGCCCGAGCACCGCCCGGCCCGGCACCTCACATCCCGGGCCCGCGCCGCATCTCACGCCCCGGGCCTCGGACCACGCAGCCTGTCCCGGACCCGCGCCACGCCCCGGAGCACGCCGTTTCCTGAGCCCGCGCGCCACGCCCCGAGCCCCCGGCAACGCCGTGTCCTGCGCCGCTCACGCCTCCAGCTTGTACACGTCCAGCCGCCCGCACATCCCGAACTTCCCCTCCTCGGAGGGCTGTTCAGCCCGCACGACCGCATCGCGCAAGTGCGAGGCATCCCCCCGGCCCAGCCGATCGAGCTGCTCCCCCGTGGCCTGGGCCGCCGCCAGCGCGCCCCGTTCCCAGCGTTCGCGCCACTCCCCCAGTCGGGGCCGGACGAGAGCGGCGGCGGAGGCGTGGAAGGCGGCCAGGGCGTCGGGGGACTCGCGCAGGGCGCGGTATCCCTCCAGTGCCAAGTCCCGGCGTTTGCGGGCGACTTGTTCCTGTTGCTCGCGGGGCGCGTCGACCGGGATGCGGGTGACGGAGGCGTACGTGTCGGGGTCGGTCAGGTACTCGGGGGGAAGGGTCAGCACCGCGTCGCCCGCCTCCGGGAGCCCGCTGTTCTGCATGAGGACGGTGATCTGGAGGTCGTCCTCGTTGATGAGGCGGTGGATCGTGCCGGGGGTGAACCAGGCGATCGTGCCCGGCGTCAGGGGGGTGACCTCGTAGCCGGACGCGGTCAGGGTCTGGACCGCGCCCCGGCCGCCGGTCACGACGTACCCCTCCGAACAGGCCAGGTGCATATGGGGAGTTCCGCCGTGGAGCCCGTCGGCGGCGGGCCAGTCGTACACGCACAGCCGCGACACACCGACCCCGCCCGGCAGCCCCGCGAACCCGCTCACCACGGCCGCCCTTCGAGGTACTTGGCGATATCGGCCCGCCCCCAGGCCCCGTCGGCGACGACGACACGGTAGCGGCGGGTGAGGGTCTCCCCCGGCGGCAGCGCGAGTTCCTCGAAGAAGGCCCAGGAGGGAGCGATCGCGGCGAAGGGCTCGTTGCGGACGAACCAGTGCGCGGGATGCCCGCCGGCGTTCTCGGGAGCGTGGGCGAAGACGACCGTGGCGAACCCGTCGGCCCCGTCGTGCTCACCGGAGAGCGCGAGCCACTCCCCTTGCGTGCCCATGAGTTCGGGCCCCTCGCCGTCGGGCCCGATGATGCGGCCGTCCCGGAAGGCCCGGGGCCCGCGCCAGAACAGCCCGGTGTACCCGGCCATGTCACGCCCGGCGGTGGTGGGGCTCCCGAACAGCAGGGGTTCCGTACGCCGGTTGGTGATGGCGCTGGTCCACGTCAGCGCCCAGGACCGGGAGTCGAGGTCGACGTCGTGGACCTCGACGCGCCGCGTCTCCTCGGCCCACAGCTCACCGTCGTAGGGGTGCCAGGTGAGCCGCTCGGCGATGACGACGCGCCCGGCGTCGTCGGCGGTCACCTCGTCGAAGGCGACGTGCCGCATGGAGCCGACGCGTTCGGGGATCGCGAGGTAACCCTCGCCGTGGACATAGGAGTTGCCGCCCCAGAGGTTCGCGCCGGAGAGGTGCGAGGCGGTCAGCGAGAGGCCCTTGTGCCAGCGGTGGTCGTTGGGCCGGTAGTCGGTGACGACGTCGCCGGCGAGGGTGCGCAGGGGGTGGATGTACGGCTTGGGCGCCTCCCAGTCGGCCTCGGCGCGGTAGACGTACGAGAGGAGTTCGACGCCGGTGACGGGCTCGGTGACGGTGATGCGGTCACCGTGCGCGTGGACGATCCTCAGCTGCTCGCTCACGCGGACCCCTCCTCGGGCGCCCAGCCGGCCGCGTTGCCGTGCAGGGCGGTGTAGTACGGGTCGCCGGCGCCGATCTCGCCGCGCCGGACGGTGACGTCGGTGAACGCCGACTTGTAGAGGGCGCTGATGAGTTCGAGGCTGGCGCGCCCCTCCTCGCCGCTGAGCCGGGGCCGTTCACCGGCACGCATGCTGGCGGTGAGTTCGCGGAGCTGTTCGAGGTGCGAACTCGGCACGTCCGTACCGAAGTCGAGCCACTCGGCGAGTTCCTCGGCGGAGACGCCGGGCGCGGGGGTGATGCGCCAGTTCGCGTTGGAGTGGCCGTAGAGGTGGACGAGTTCGACGGTCGCGCGCTCGCAGTCGACGCGGATGCGGCTGACCTCGTCGGGGCTCAGCACGCTGTTGACGACGGTCGCCATCGCGCCGTTCTCGAACCGCACGAGCGCGGTGGAGACGTCCTCGGTCTCGACGTCGTGCACGAGCCGTCCGGCCATCGCGCGGACCTCGCTCCAGGGGCCGAGCAGGTCGAGCATGAGGTCCATCTGGTGGATGCCGTGCCCCATCGCGGGCCCGCCGCCCTCGGTGGCCCAGCGCCCGCGCCAGGGGACGGCGTAGTAGGCGGTGTCGCGGTACCAGGTGGTCTGGCAGTGGACGACGAGCGGCCGGCCGAGCGCCTTCTCGGCGAGGAGGCGACGGATGTGGCGGGTGCCGGAACCGAAACGGTGCTGGAAAACGATGGAGGAGTAGGGACCCGTCTCCGCGCCTTCCTCGGCGGCGACGGCGTCGTACTCGGCAAGGGTGAGGACGGGCGGCTTCTCGCACAGCACCCAGGCGCCACCGCGCAGCGCGGCCTGGCTCTGGGCGCGGTGCAGGGTGGGAGGGGTGCAGATGGTGACGAGGTCGGGGCGCTGCTCGGCGAGCATCAGCTCCAGGTCGGTGTACGGATGCGGGACGTCGCCCTCCGCGCAGAACTTCTCGACGGCCCCGGCATCGATGTCGACGGCCGCGACGACCTCGACCTCGCCCTCGGCGGCGAGTTCCTGGAGCGCGGGGAGGTGGGAGCCGCGGGCGATGGCGCCGGTGCCGATGACGGCCGCGCGGATCCTTCGGCCGGTGAGGGGAGCGGTCGGGGGCATGGGGGTGATCAGCACTCCTCGGTCTGGCGGCCGTACGCGCGAGCGGGGGAAAACATCCGCAGCAAGCGCTTTCTCTCGCCTGCAACGTATGTGCCGGTGGCGGGGTGGGTCAACAGGTCAAAGGGGGCGAGAAGGGGCGGACGGGCGCGGTGGTACGACCATCGCACGAGCTGCCCGCGCGGCCCCTGTGCCGGGCCTGTCCGCCCGGGACGCTACGCTGCCCCCTGCACCCGTTGATCTCCGCGCGCGGCGCGCCGCTGCCGTGTCGGCGGCGGCCGTCGTCGCCGCGTTCCTCGTCTGTTCCCGATCGGCACTTGGACTCCGTAACCTCATGTCTTGGTTTGAATCCCTCATCCTCGGACTCGTCCAGGGGCTGACCGAGTTCCTCCCCGTCTCCTCCAGCGCGCACCTGCGGCTCACCGCGGCGTTCTCCGGCTGGAAGGACCCGGGCGCCGCGTTCACGGCGATCACCCAGATCGGTACGGAAGCGGCGGTGCTGATCTACTTCCGCAAGGACATCGGGCGGATCATCGGGGCCTGGTGCAAGTCCCTCTTCAAGAAGGAGCTGCGCTCCGACCACGACGCGAAGATGGGCTGGCTCGTCATCGTCGGCTCGATCCCGATCGGCGTCCTGGGGCTCACCCTCAAGGACCAGATCGAGGGACCGTTCCGGGACCTGCGGATCACCGCGACGATGCTCATCGTCATCGGCGTCGTCATGGGGGTCGCCGACCGGCTCGCCGCGCGCGACGAGGCCGACCGCAGGCACCGCGCGCCCAAGCAGCGCAAGGCCCTGGAGAACCTCGGCGTCAAGGACGGCCTGATCTTCGGCCTCTGCCAGGCGTGCGCCCTCGTCCCCGGTGTCTCCCGCTCCGGCGCGACCATCACGGGCGGCCTCTTCATGGGCTACAAGCGCGAGGCCGCCGCGCGCTACTCCTTCCTCCTCGCGATCCCGGCCGTCCTCGCGTCCGGCCTCTTCGAGACGAAGGACGCGCTGGAGAGCGACCACGTGTCCTGGGGTCCCACGATCTTCGCCACCGGCATCGCCTTCGTCACCGGATACGTCGTGATCTCGTGGTTCATGAAGTTCATCAGCACGAAGTCGTTCATGCCGTTCGTGTACTACCGGGTGGCGCTGGGGATCGTGATCATCGCGCTGGTGACGGCGGGGGTGCTGAGCCCGCACGCGGCGGAGTCGGCGGGCTGAGCGGGCGCTTCGCGCGAGAACGGGTGCTGCTGCGTCTTTGAAGGGCGCGGGGCTGTGGGGCCCTGGGATGTGGTGAGGCGCGGGGCCGTGAGGCGCGGGGCCGTGAGGCGCGGGGCCGTGAGGCGCGGGGCCGTGAGGCGCGGGGCCGTATCGATGTGCGGCTGCCGCCGCGTG
>NZ_LIRL01000674.1 GCF_001419795.1 Streptomyces niveiscabiei | reverse complement strand
GCCCCGAACCACCCCAACCCGGGACGACCGATCGAATTCCGCCCTCCCCGCACACGAACCGCTCCCCATGAAGTTCACTGGGAGGCCGAACCTCGGACGGGGGACAAGTGGGACCTCCCGTGCCAAGCGGCGGGTTGGATGGATAGGGTCCCGAACTAATGGCAGCAGGACGACAGCGGCGCGCGGAAGCCGAGACGTTCACGGCCCGGTTGCGGCATCTGATGCACCGGGTCCGCACCGGCCTGCGCAGAAGCGCGGTGGACTACTTCCGCGGCGACGGCTCGGACTGGATAGCACTGGCCGGCCTCCTCCTCACCGTCCCGGTCATCATGATGGCGACGCTGGCGAACTCGGTGTGGTTCTCCCCGGCGGCCCTGGTCCTCCCGATCGTGGCCGGCGGCCTCCTGCTGCGCCCCTCCAGCCTGCTGGCCCTGTACGCGGCGGCGGCGACGGCCCTGATCATCGAGTCGGTCCAGCTGGGCCCGTACACGGAGGGCCCGTCGAGGGTGACCCCCGGCGTGGTCCTGGTGGTCGCGGCGTGCGGCTTCTTCGGCCTGCTGATCGCCCAGTTCCGCAGCCGGGTCGGCGTCCCGTGGCGCCGGGGCGGCACGATGCTGTTCGACCTGCGCGAACGCATCCGCGTCCAGAGCAAGCTCCCGAAGCTCCCGCCCGGCTGGCACCGCGAGATGGCGCTGCGCCCGGCGGGCGGCCAGTCGTTCTCCGGCGACTTCGTGGTCGCAGCGCGCACGAACGGCGGCCGGACGATGGAGGTCGTCCTCACGGACGTATCGGGCAAGGGCATGGACGCGGGCTCGCGGGCCCTCCTCCTGTCCGGCGCCTTCGGCGGCCTCCTCGGCTCCCTGCCCCCGCACGCCTTCCTCCCGGCCGCCAACGGCTACCTCCTGCGCCAGGACTGGGACGAGGGCTTCGCGACCTCCATCCACCTGGTCCTGGACCTCGACTCGGGCGACTACGAGCTGTACTCGGCGGGCCACCCGCCGGGCCTCCAGCTCAGCGCGGGCAGCGGACGCTGGGAGGAGAAGGCCGCGGAGGGCCCCCTCCTCGGCGTCTACGAGGGCGCCCAGTTCGACCCGGTGAAGGGCACCCTGCGCCCCGGCGACGTCCTGATGCTCTTCACGGACGGCCTGGTGGAGACCTCCGACCGCGACATCGTCGAGGGCATAGACCGCCTCACCGGCGAGGCCGACCGCTACGTCGCGGGCGGCTTCCAGGGCGCCGCCTGGCACCTCATCGAAGCGGTCGCGAAGGACGTCAACGACGACCGGGCCCTCCTCCTGGTCTGCCGCGAGGGCCCCACCGCATCGTCGGCCCGCTTCTGAGACGAGGCCGCGCACCGGCCCGGAAGGACACCGCATGACCAGGCCGGGCCTCCCCGACCCCCGCCACCCCGTCTGGTACTTCCCCGTCACGTCCCCCACCGGCGAGACGGCAGGCTACGCCTGGGCCGACCACACCCGCGCCGAGACCGGCTGGCTCCACCGCCGCGCCCACAGCACGGCCGTCCACGACCTCGCCGAGGAGTGGGCCAAGAAGCTGTACGAGGCCGGCGAGCGCCCCGGCGGCCAACCCCTGCTCCTGCTCGCCGGGTTGAGCCGCGAACCCGGCGCGGGCGAGGTCCGGGGCGCGAGCGGCCTGGACGCCGTGCACCGCCTCGCCCACCACGTCGAGGACTCCGACGACCGCCGCCTCCTCGCCGAACTGAGCCCCCAAGGCGCCGACGAGTGGCGCGAGTTGAGGGAGGCGTACGACGCGCTCACGGACGCGGACCGGGAGGTCCAGTGGGGCGGCGGGGAGCGGTCGGACAGCGGCGCGATCCAGGTCCCGTACCCGAAGTACAGCGCGCCCCTGTGGCGCGTCGTCGCCGCCCTGTACGAACTCGGCGCGGTCACCCCGGAACACCGCTGGACGGAGTGGCCCTGGCCCGAACTCCCCGCCGACGGACGGCTCCTGCCCGCCGACGCCGTACGCGCCGCGACCGCGCTGCTGCGGGCCGAGCGGATGTCCGGGGGCGGAATCGACAAGGCCGTACAGAACGGACTCTTCGACGCGATCGTCGTCTCGCTGCTCACCTGTTCGCCACCAGTTGGTGGGCAACACCCCGCATGACATGCGCCTGTTGGTGGCACGATGGTCTCGGGAGAGCGAACCGACCTAGGGCGTGTGATCAGTCATGGCCATTTCTCTGTCAGTGGTGCTGCTGTTGGCGATCGTCCTGGTGGTCATGATCCGCAGCGGCAGCATCAAGGGCGGCCCGGCGGTCGTCGCCGTCCTCTTCGGCTTCTTCCTCGCCTCGACCGGCCTCGCGCCGACGATAAACGACCTCATGAACTCGATCACGAAGGCGATCGCCGACATCAACTTCTGACATGACGAGAGCCGGACCGGAGAATCAACCTCCGGCCCGGCTCGGGTCGTTCACAGAGCGGGCGACGGGAATCGAACCCGCGTAGCCAGTTTGGAAGACTGGGGCTCTACCATTGAGCTACGCCCGCACAGAACGCGCCGCAGGTCAAAGAGGCCCGCGACACAGGAGCATCGTAGCGGCTGATCCCCCTCCACCGCACACCCCTTCCAGGCCCCCGGCGAATGCGGCAGCCGGACCGCGTCCGGGCATGTACCCTACGTGTCGCACCAGCACGGGGTATGGCGCAGCTTGGTAGCGCGTCCGCTTTGGGAGCGGAAGGCCGTGGGTTCAAATCCCGCTACCCCGACCACCTTCGCGATCACCGCGGTGATCGGCTTTGGGGGGCCTCGGCGGCTGCGGTTACTATGCAGGCTGCACGCCCGTGTCTCTCACTCTCTGGAAGTCTCCGGGCGGCGATCGGCCGGACCAATCGAGGTCCCGGCGGAAACCAAGAAGTCAGCCCCCAAGGAGACCGAACCGTGAAGAGCGCCGTGGAGACCCTGAACCCGACTCGGGTTCGGCTCAGCATCGAGGTGCCCTTCGAGGAGCTCAAGGACAGCCTCGACGCGGCGTACAAGAAGATCAACCAGCAGGTCACGGTCAAGGGCTTCCGCAAGGGCAAGATCCCGGCCCGGGTCATCGACCAGCGCTTCGGCCGCGGTGCGGTGCTGGAGGAGGCCGTCAACGACGCCCTCCCGAGGTTCTACACCGACGCCGTGAACGAGGCCGAGCTGAGCGTCCTGGGCCAGCCCGAGGTCGACATCACGGAGCTGAAGGACGGCGAGACGCTGAACTTCACCGCCGAGGTCGACGTCCGCCCCGCCCTTGAGCTCCCCGAGGACTTCTCCTCCATCGAGGTCGAGGTCGACGCGGTCGAGGTCACCGACGAGGACGTCGAGAAGTCCGTCGAGCAGCTCCGTGAGCGCTTCGCCTCCACCTCCCCGGTGGAGCGCGCCGCCGAGGACGGCGACGTCGTCACCGTCGACCTGGAGGCCAAGGTCGACGGCGAGGTGCTGGAGGACGGCATCGCCAACGGCGTCTCCTACACCATCGGCTCCGGCGAGCTGCTGGAAGGCATCGACGACGCCGTCAAGGGCCTGGAGGCCGGTGGCGAGGCCACCTTCACCTCCGAGCTGAAGGGCGGCACCGGCGCGGGCAAGGAGGCCGAGGTCACCGTCAAGGTCACCCAGGTCGCCGCCCGTGAACTCCCCGAGCTGGACGACGAGTTCGCGCAGCTCGCCTCCGAGTTCGACACGCTGGAGGAGCTGAAGGCGGACAGCCGCAAGCGCCTGGAGAACATGAAGCAGTACGACCAGGCCACGCAGGCTCAGGAGCGCGTCCTGGAGAAGCTCCTCGACATCGTCGAGGTGCCGGTGCCCGAGAAGCTCCTCGAAGAGGAGATCAACACCCGCAAGCACAACCTGGAGCACCACCAGCTGCCCCAGATGGGTCTCGAACTCGACAAGTACCTGGAGCTCCAGGGCAAGACCGCCGAGGAGTTCGACACCGAGACCCGTGACGCCGCGGTCAAGGGCATCAAGACCCAGTTCGTCCTGGACGAGCTGACCAAGCGCGAGAAGCTCTCCGTGAACCAGGAGGAGCTGACCGAGCACCTCATGCGCCGCGCGGCTTCCTCCGGCATGTCCCCCGACCAGTTCGCGCAGGCCGTCGTCGAGGGCAACCAGGTCCAGCTGCTCGTCGGCGAGGTCGCCCGCGGCAAGGCCCTGGCCCTGGTCGTCGAGTCCGCCACGGTGAAGGACACCAACGGCGAGGTCATCGACCTCGACGACGAGGACGAAGAAGAGGGCGCCGAGGTCACCGAGGAGGCCGCCGCCGAGGCCGCTTCCGAGGAGAAGGCCGACGCCTGAGCGGTAGCAGACTGACGACGGGCCCCGGGTTCTTCCGAACCCGGGGCCCGTTCGTTCGTTTCCGGTCTTTGAGCGGCGCAGGTCTACGCCCCCGGCGAACACTTACCTTTGCGGGATTCCCCGAACGGACCCGCGCGTTAGGGTCCATGACAGGGCCTGCGATATCGGCTGAACCGCCGGAGGCCCTCGCAGGGAAACGTGAGACGGCCCGGCGCCGTCGTAAGACGAGCAGGTGGATACGTGACGAATCTGATGCCCTCCGCCGCCGGTGAGCCCTCCATCGGCGGTGGCCTCGGCGACCATGTCTACAACCGTCTGCTCAACGAGCGGATCATCTTCCTCGGCCAGCCGGTGGACGACGACATCGCGAACCGGATCACCGCGCAGCTGCTGTTGCTGGCCGCCGCGGACCCCGAGAAGGACATCAACCTCTACATCAACAGCCCCGGCGGCTCCATCACGGCCGGCATGGCGATCTACGACACGATGCAGTTCATCAAGAACGACGTCATGACGATCGCGATGGGCCTCGCCGCCTCCATGGGACAGTTCCTCCTCAGCGCGGGCACCCCGGGCAAGCGCTTCGCGCTCCCGAACGCCGAGATCCTGATCCACCAGCCGTCCGCCGGCCTCGCCGGCTCGGCCTCGGACATCAAGATCCACGCCGAGCGCCTCCTCCACACGAAGAAGCGCATGGCCGAGCTGACGTCCCTCCACACCGGCCAGTCCGTCGAGCAGATCACCCGTGACTCCGACCGTGACCGCTGGTTCGACGCCCACGAGGCCAAGGAGTACGGCCTCATCGACGACGTCATCGCCACAGCCGCCGGCATGCCGGGCGGCGGCGGCACCGGGGCGTAACCCTCCGGGGGTCACCCAGGGGTACGGGACGTACCGGGGCCGGGTCCGACGGAGCCGGCCCCGGTACGTCCCGTA
>NZ_LIRL01000673.1 GCF_001419795.1 Streptomyces niveiscabiei | reverse complement strand
GGGGGCTACCGGGGCGGGGCTCGTTCGTCGTGAGGGCGTCGCATGTCTTGGGGGTGAGGCAGAAGGTCTTCTTCACGGTGGCGCGGGCACGCGGTTTGGCCCCCGCACGTGTCCTCGATGCGGGCCGGGTTCTTCCAGGTCGCGCGCGTACATGCCTTCCGGTTACGGCTCCACGCCTCGGTGCCCGGAGGTCGCGAAGCTGCCGGGCTGCCTGCCGGTCGCGCGCGTACGTGTCTTGCTGCTACGGCTCCACTTCCTTGGTGCCCGGGCTCGCGGAGCCGGTGAAGCGCCGAGGCGTCAACTCGCCGGGCACCAGCTCGCTGGGCCGACTCCCAGTCGCGCACGAGCCTCCGAGCTACGAATCCACGCCTCAACATCCAGGGCTCGCAGAGCCCGTGAAGCACCGGGCCGCCAACTCGCCAAGCGCCAGCTCGCCGGGCCGACTGCCAGTCGCCCACGAGTCTCCGGACTACGAATCCACGCCTCAACACCCAGGGCTCGCAGAACCCGTGAAGCACCCGGCCGTCAACTCGCCGAGCGCTCGGCCGCCTGTTTGCTCGCGCGCGTGCGCGTCTTCTGGCTACGAATCCACACCCCGGCACTCGGAGCTGGCGGAGTCGCCGGAGCGCCGGCTTGCCCAGCCACCTGGCCCCGGCCGCCTGGACGCCGGTCACCTGGCCCTTGGTCGCCCGGCGGGTTCATGTGAGGCGTTCAGAGGTCTCTGTCCCGGGAGGAGGCGTCCCGGGGAGCGTTCGTCTCGGGGTGTGCGCGGGGCTTCGCTGTCCCGCCATTCTGGCCTTGACCAGGGCTTTTTCGTCTCGGAGCTTGCGCGGGGCTTCGCCGGTCTCATCAGGTCGTGATGACCACTACCCCCAGGCCCACCGACAGCAAGGTCCCCGCGACCCCGCAGATGATCCCCGCCAACGCGTGGCCGCCGTTCGTCGCCTCGCCCCTGGCCGCTTTGCGGCGACCGAGGATGCCGAGGACGACGCCCAGGATGCCGAGCACGAACGCCACTGGCCAGAGGCAGAACCCCAGGGCTGCAAGGATGCCGGTGATCATGGCGGAGGTGCCCAGGCCGTTGCTGGGAGGAGTGCCGGGCCAGCCGTAGTAGGGCGGGGTGACGGGGAAGCCGCCGGGATTGGGGACGCCGGGAGTGTGCATTCCCGGGGCGGGCATTCCGGGGCCCGGCATTCCGACACCCGGCATGCCGGGGGCCTGGGGGCCGGGAAACGGTCCGCCCGGCGCCGGTGGGGTGCCGTAGGGCGCGGGGTAGGCG
>NZ_LIRL01000672.1 GCF_001419795.1 Streptomyces niveiscabiei | reverse complement strand
CCCCTCCTCGACCCGGCGACCACCACCCCGGAGCCCTCCCCGAAGCACACGCCCGCGCGCGGGTTCGACGCGGTGGCCGAAGCCGTCCTGGGGGACGACCCCCGGGAGGCCGACGGCGTGGAACCGGGACCGCTCGCCGGACCGGTGGCCCGGATCAACGAGGCCGTCCGCGCGGGCCGCATCGACACGGCGGCGGGACTGGCGGAACAGACGGTGACCGACGCGTCGGCGGCGCTCGGCGCGGACCACCCCGAGGTACTGCGCCTGCGTGAACTCGCCGCGTACATCGCGTACTTGGCCGGCGACCCGGTCCGCGCCTTCCACGTCTCCCTCGACGTCGCACGCGCCCACCGCCACGCCGGCGACACCGAGGCCGCGTACGGCAACGTACAGAGCGCCGCGACGGCCTGGCGCGCCGTACGGGAGCCCGTCCAGGGCCTGAACCTCGGCAACGAACTCCTCGGCCTGTGGACCACCCTCGCCACGGAGGGCGGCCCGGCGGCCGAGGACCCGACGGCCCTGGACTCCGCGAGGTCACGCATGCAGCGGCTCGCGGAGCGGGCGGCGGTGGTACGGTGACGACGTCGCGACGGGTCCGTTTCGTCGTAACGGGTGCGTACGACGAAACGGCATCGTCGCGACGTACCTGTTACGGCGTAACGTCGATACGCCATCGTAGCGTCGCTACGGACTCGTAACGTCGCTACGTCCTCGTCGCGACGCTACAGCCCCGTCCGGCGTATCAGGACGACAGCGTCCACACCGCGTACGCCGCCGCGTCCGAGTTCCGGTCCAGTGCCGTGTCGTTGATGTTGGCGGTCGTGTCGCACGACGAGTGGTAGCACCGGTCGAACGCCTGCCCCGACGTACCGCCCCACTTGGTCGCCTGCGCGGCGGTCTTCGTGCGGCTCGCGCCGGTGAAGAGGCCGCCGACGGGGACGCCGGCGCTCTTGAAGGGCGCGTGGTCTGAGCGCCCGTCGCCCTCGGTCTCGATCTCGGTGGGGACGCCGATTCCCGCGAAGTAGTCCTTGAAGGTCTTCTCGATCGTGGGGTCGTCGTCGTAGACGAAGTAGCCGGGGTTGGGGGAGCCGATCATGTCGAAGTTGAGGTAGCCGCTGATCTTGGCGCGGTTTGCGGCGGAGAGGTTGTTGACGTAGTACCGGGAGCCGACGATGCCGAGTTCCTCGGCGCCCCACCAGGCGAATCTCAGGTGCTTGGTGGGCTGGTAGTTCGCGCGGGACACGGCGAGGGCGATCTCCAGGACGGCGGAGGAGCCGGAGCCGTTGTCGTTGATGCCGGCGCCGGAGGACACGCTGTCCAGATGTGACCCGGCCATGACAATCTGATTCGCGTCTCCGCCGGGCCAGTCGGCTATCAGGTTGTAGCCGGTCCTGCCGGAGGAGGTGAACTGCTGGACGGTGGTGGTGAATCCGGCCGCGTCCAGCTTGCCCTTCACGTAGTTGACCGAGGCGAGGTAGCCGGCCCGGCCGTGCGCGCGGTTACCGCCGTTGGCCGTCGCGATCGACTGCAACTGGCTGAGGTGCGCCTTCACGCCGGCCACGGGGATGTCGGGCGCGGCGGCCAGCGACCCGGCGTCGGATGCCGCACCGGCGGCCGACCCGGTGACACCGGTCGCGAACAAGGTGACACCAGCGACGACGGCAGCGGCCGACGCCCGCGCGGAGACTGAGAGCT
>NZ_LIRL01000671.1:2803-3344 GCF_001419795.1 Streptomyces niveiscabiei | reverse complement strand
GGCCGGTCGTGCGGCCCGCGGCCGGGGGGTGGCTGTGGGGAGCGGGGCCGTCGGCGCCCCGGGTCAGGCCAACGGCCAGTAGCGCGACGGCCGATGCGGTGACGCCGAGAGCAACTGCCGTACGGCGCCTGGACCGTCGTACCGCGCGGGCGCGGATCGCCGGGCCGGGCAGTGGCGGCAGGGTCTCGTGGGCGGACGCCAACTCGTGGAGTGCGCGGGAGAGTTCATCCGACACGGCCGTTCTCCTTCCTGGCCGTGCTGCCGCGCGCGGCGCCGCGTGCGTCGTCCCGTGCTTCGTCCACCGCGAGGTGTCTCGCCAGGGTCGCGCGGCCCCGGGCGAGTCTGGCCTTGACCGTGCCCACCGGCGCGCCCGTCTCGGAGGCTACCTGCTCGACGCTCAGGTCGCACAGGTGGTGCAGGACGATCGCCATCCGCTGGGGCGCGGGGAGTTGGCGCAGCGCGGCGACCAGCGCGGTGCGGTCGGGGCCGGGGCCCGGCGCGGTCTCGGGCGGCGGGGTGCGGCGCGCCAGCTCCAGGCGGC
>NZ_LIRL01000671.1:0-2781 GCF_001419795.1 Streptomyces niveiscabiei | reverse complement strand
CTTCCAGACTTCCGGCGGCGGTTCCAGGCGCGTACGAACGCCTCCTGGACGACGTCCTGCGCCTCCCCGTGGTCCCCGGTGAACGCCGTGAGCTGGCCGGTCAGCCGGGGGAACGCGGTCGCGTAGAACGCGTCGAACTCGTCCTCGGTCATGCCGCCGCCGGAAGTCTGGAAGTGCCGTGCAACCTGACCGTCCTCGCCGTGCGTACAGGTCCCGTAGGTCGCGTACATCGAAACACAACCCAAGTGGAAGACGGCGCACGCCAGTTCGCGGCTCCCTGTCCAGCCCTCATTCGAGAAGGAATCGAACGATGAACAGGCACCTCGTGCCGAAGTCCCGTGTTTTCAGCCTCCGTTGGTACGCCGGGCTCTTCGCCGTTGCCCTCTCCCTCGCGATGGCCCTCGTCAGCGCCTCCCCCGCGTCCGCAGCCATCGGCACCAACCTGCTGCGCAACTGGGAGACCGGGCGCTGCCTCGACAGCAACGGCAACGGTGACGTCTACACCCTGCCCTGCCAGCCGGGGAACGCCTACCAGACCTGGACCGTCGACTTCTACCGCCACAGCGACTACGACGAAGTCACCATCCGCAACAACGCGACCGGCCGCTGCCTCTACTGGGCCGACACCAGCGCCCGCACCGCCCCCTGCACCTCCTCCGGCGACTGGGGCCACAACCTCAGCATCTGGCGTGCTGTGGGCTCCGGTTGGGACAACGTCCAGCTCACCGACGCGGGCGGCGGCCGGTGCCTCGACAGCAACCGGGCAGGAAACGCCTACCTGTTGGGGTGCAACGGGGGCGGGTTCCAGAGGTGGAAGCTCGGCTTCTGAGCCGGGCTTCCGTCCGGGTGCGGCGGGTCGCAGGGGGTGACCGGCCGCACCCGGGGGTGTGGTTCTACCAGCGCAGGCCGAGTGTCGAGACCCGGTCGAGGAGGAGGGCCGACAGGGTGCGGTGGTCCTGGGCCGAGGGGTGCCAGTCGCAGGCCAGGAGGTCCAAGGGGGCATCGCCGTAGTACCAGTGGTGGACGCGGGGGTCACCCTGGGTATGACGGGTACGGGTGATGCGTTCGACGGTCTCACGGTAGGGGGCGGACACCTGGGTGGAGCTGAGGAGGAGGTGGGGGCGGGGGCCGTAGCGGGCCCGGAGCCGGTCCAGGAAGCCGTGGTAGGCGGTCTCGAACACCGTCACCAGCTCCTCCTGCGTCGTCCAGGGCTCACCCGGGTGGAGCGGGGTGGAGAAGTCGTTGATGCCGAGACCTACGACGATGAGCTGCGGGCGCCAGCTCGGCGGCCGGTGCCAGACGTCGCCGTCGACGTTCAGCAGCGCACGGTCGTAGTACGTCCGGTAGTCCGTGCCGGGGCTCGTACCGGCGTAGTTGCGGACCATGCCCCGGCCCGAGAAGGCGTTGATCTGGTAGTCCGCGTCGAGCGCTCTCGCGGTCAGCGCCCCGAAGGACAGGTCGGCGTTCGTGTTCCGGTCCACGCCCCCGACGGCCGAGCAGTCGCGGACGCCGGAGACATTGCCGTACCCGGCGGTGAAGGAGTCCCCGATGTACTCGATCTGCCGGCGCCGGGCACGCGGCGCGGGCAGGATCGCACCGCCACGCACGGCCACGAACCCCCCGAACTTCCCTACCGCCCAAGGGCTTTCGGTCCGCTTGACAAGCCGCACGCGGTGTACGCCGTCGGCGAGACCGCTGATCCGGGCGGTGGTCCGGCCCGGTGTCACCAGGGTCGTCACGGTCGCGCCGTCGATCTGTACGTCGTAGTCGTTGACGGAGTCGTCGAGCACGACGCCCACTCCGGTCCCTTTGAAGCGGGCCTCGAAGTAGACGCCGGGCCAGGTGAATTGGACGAACCCGTCGGGGCCCGGCGTGGTCCGGCCCACCGTGTGGAACCGGGTCGGGGCGGCGGTGGCCGTCGCGGGGGCGGCGACGGCGGCCACCGCCCCCGCAAGGGTCGCGGCCATCAACGTCCGGCGGGACACGGGGAGTTGGGGCAAAAGGTGTTGGGGCGAGGGGAGTTGAAGCAAGGGGCGTCGGGATCCAGAAGGCATGTGATCGTCCTCGGCTGACGAGTCGGATGCGGGAGCGCTCCCACAGGGGCCTTGTTCAAGGTGACCGCGTCAGATCAAGGCGTCAATGCCCGCGTCGGCCCGCGTGGAGCGGGTCAGCCAGCCAACACCCCCTCGCCGACGAGGACTTGAGCAGCCGCCTCGACGCCCGTCCACACGTGCGCGCGCCAGCCGTGCGCGCGTGCCGACTCGACGTTCACGGGGCGGTCGTCGAAGAAGATCACGTCGGACGGCGGGCGCCCGAAGTGCCGGTCGGCGCTGCGGTAGACCTGGGGGTCCGGTTTCATGAGCCCGAGGTCGGAGGAGAAGACGAGCGTCTCGAACCGCGCGCTCCACGTGGCCCGCCGGACGGCCGCCGCCAGGGACGCGGGCGCGTTGGACAGCACGCCGAGGGGGGTTCCGTGCCGGGCGAGCCGGTCCAGGAGGTCCGCCGAGTCGTCGGCGAGCACGGCCCAGGCGGCGGTGTCGATCCGGTCCAGCCGCTCGATCCACCCGGCGTCGAACGTCCGGCCCAGGGCCTCGCCGATCAGACTCCAGTACCGGGTGGGGGTCCCTCCGAGGTCGTACGGGTCCCGGTGGGCCCAGTAGAGGGCGGCGAACTCCTCCTCGGGGAGGTCCAGCGCCTCGGCGAGTGCGGTGAGGGCCTGCCCGGAGGGGGCCAGGACGCCGCCGAGGTCCCAGACGACGAGGGGGGTGTGCGGGGCTGAGG
>NZ_LIRL01000670.1 GCF_001419795.1 Streptomyces niveiscabiei | reverse complement strand
CCGCCCTTCGCCCCCGTCGTCGGCTTCGACCTCGACATGACCCTCGTCGACTCCCGCCCCGGAATCCGCGCCTGCTACCAGGCCCTCGCCGAGCTGACCGGCGTGTACATAGACGCCGACCTCGTGGTCAGCCGGCTCGGGCCGCCGGTCGAGGACGAGATGGCCCACTGGTTCCCGGCGGACAAGGTCGTCGAAATGGCCGCGCTCTACCGCAGGTTGTACCCCGAGTACGCCGTGACCGGGACCCTCGCGCTGCCCGGCGCCCCCGAGGCGATCGAGGCCGTGCACGCGGCGGGCGGTCGCGCCATCGTCGTCACGGCCAAGCACGAGCCCAACGCGAAGCTGCACATGGAGTACCTGAGGCTTACCCCTGACGTGGTAGTCGGTGACCTGTGGGCCGAGCAGAAGGCGGAGGCGCTCAAGGAATACGGCGCCCACGTCTATGTCGGTGATCACGTGGGAGACGTCAGGGGCGCCCGGACGGCCGGCGCGCTCTCGGTGGGGGTGACCACCGGACCGTGCGGTGCGGAGGAATTGCGGACGGCCGGTGTGGATGTGGTGCTCGACGATCTGCTCGCGTTCCCGGGATGGCTTTCGGCCTATCTCGCGGACGCCCCGGAAGCCGCTGATCCCTCCCTCGCCTGACGCCGTCCGGCGGCGATCGAACGCAGTACACCGGCGCCCGCGATCAGGAAGCCGACGCCCATGAGCATGCTCAATCCGAACATGTACGCAGGAAAAGGCGTCGTACCGAGGAACAACGGGGTCACGGTGACGAGAGTGGCCACCGTACCGGCGAAGAACACGATCGCACCGGCGCGGATCAGTCGGTCACCGGGAGCGGCGGAATTCGTTTGGGTTTTGTCACGCACCGGACCAGGGTAGTTCCCAGCGCGAAGGAACAACCGGGGGACGTCTTGTCACCCGCGCACAGACCATTAGCCTTGGTACCGGCGGGTCATGGTCGACCCGCTGTACTGCTATCCGGAGCCGTTCGCGCGGTGCCAGGGCCGAGGTGCCGACGGTTCCGCGGGCGGTTTTCGGAAGCGGTTTTACGACAGAAGCAGTTTTCCGACGAGTACGAGGACGAGGACAGACGTGCCTACCGGCAAAGTCAAGTGGTTCAACAGCGAGAAGGGCTTCGGCTTTCTCTCCCGCGACGACGGCGGTGACGTCTTCGTTCATTCCTCGGTCCTCCCCGACGGAGTCGAGACACTCAAACCGGGACAGCGCGTCGAGTTCGGAGTCGTCGCCGGTCAGCGCGGCGATCAGGCCCTTTCGGTCGTTCTCCTCGACCCGACCCCTTCGGTCGCCGCGGCACAGCGCCGTAAGCCGGACGAACTCGCCTCTATCGTCCAGGATCTGACCACGGTCCTGGAGAACATCACGCCGATGCTGGAGAAGGGGCGTTATCCGGACAAGGCTTCCGGCGCGAAGATCGCGGGATTGCTGAGGGCGGTCGCGGACCAGCTCGACGTGTAGGAATCCCCGGGTAACTCTCAAGTATCACGGAAACCGCAGTGCGTCCGGTCCGAGGGGCGGTACCAGCCCCTCGGCCGCCGCCCGCGTGAGCAGCCCCCGTACGGCGGCATACCCCGCCTCTCCGAGATCCGCCGTGAACTCGTTGACGTACAGCCCGATGTGCTGGTCGGCGACGGCCGGGTCCATCTCCTGCGCGTGCTCCATGACGTACGGCCGGGACGACTCGGGGTCGTCCCAGGCGGCCCGCACCGACGCCCTGATCGACTCGGCGAGCAGCTCCAACCGGTCGGCGCCCAGGGACCGTTTGGCGATGATCGCCCCCAGCGGGATCGGCAGACCGGTCGTCTCCTCCCAGTGCTCGCCCATGTCCGCGAGCTTGTGCAGCCCGTAGTTCTGGTACGTGAACCGCGCCTCGTGGATGACGAGCCCCGCGTCGACCTTCCCGTCCCGGACGGCCGGCATGATCTCGTGGAACGGCATCACCACGATCTCCCCGACCCCGCCGGGCACGGTCTCCGCCGCCCACAGCCGGAACAGCAGGTACGCCGTCGACTTCTCGCTCGGCACCGCGACCGTACGGCCCTGGAGGGAGACGCCCGCCTCCCTCGTGAGGACCAGAGGTCCACAACCGCGCCCCAGGGCCCCGCCGCAGGGCAGGAGGGCGTAGTCCTCCAGTACGTACGGAAGGACCGCGTACGACACCTTCAGGGCGTCGTACTCCCCCCGCTGCGCGAGGCCGTTGGTGATGTCGATGTCCGCGAACGTCACATCGAGCGCGGGGGCGCCCGCGATGCGGTCGTGGGCGAGGGCGTCGAAGACGAACGTGTCGTTCGGGCAGGGGGAGTAGGCGATCCGCACGGGCCGCTCGGAGGCCATGGGCTGCTCAGAGGTCATTGCTGTCTCCAACTCTCCAGAACGGGGGCGAGCTTCCCGAAACCCGCCGTCAGCGACTCCAGCGCGTCCTTGATGCGCCAGGCCGAACGGTCGCGCGGGCCAACGGGGTTGGAGACCGCGCGCAGTTCGAGGACGGGGACGCCGTGCGCGCCCGCCGCCTCCGCGACGCCGAACCCCTCCATGGCCTCGGCGAGCGCGCCGGGGTGCCGGGCGCGCAGGGCGTCGGCCCGGCTCGCGGTGCCGGTGACCGTCGAGACGGTCAGGACGGTGCCGGTGCGGGCGCCGGTCGCCTCCGCGGCGCGGCGTACGAGGCCGGGGGGCGGGAGGTGGGTGACGGTGCCGAAGCCGAGGTCGGTGACCGGGAGGAACCCGTCGGCGGTCTCCGCGCCCAGGTCGGCGGCGGTGATGTGGTCCGCGAGGACCAGGGAGGCTACGGGGGCGTCCGGTGCGAAGCCGCCCGCGATGCCCGCCGAGACGACCACGTCGTACGGGTCCCTCTCCAGTACTGCGGCGGTGAGGGCGGTCGCGGTGGAGGCGGCGGCGAGGGCCGGGCCCACTCCGGCGGCGAGGACGTCGTACCTGTGGGGGAGGGGGGTGAGGCGGCGGACGGTCAACCCGCCCGGCAGCGTACGGAGTTCGCCGTACGGGTCCGGGAACGCCTGTGCCACCGCGTCCCGTTCGGCCGGGACTGCGGTGGCGACAAGGATGCGGACGGCGGACGTGGTCAGCTGTCCTTCTTCAGGCGGAACGACCACAGACCCGTGACGGCCTGGCTGTCCTTCTTGCCGTCACCCGCCTTGATGGTGACGAGCGTCGAGTCGCCCTGCGCGCCGTACTGGGCGTTGAAGAAGACGCTGCTCGGGATGGTGAGGTACGTCTTGTCGCTGTCCCCGGTGAGCGGCTGGCCGTTCATCAGGACCGTCCACCGCTTGTCGGCGATGTCGGGGTCCACACCGAACCGGACGTTCCCCGCCTCGGCGTCGACCTTGATGGACTCGATGTTCTCGTCCTTCAGGCAGGCCGTCAGCTTCGACGTGTCGAGCTTGGAGCCCTCACCGCCGCAGGTGGCCTCCTCGCTCACCGACGACGAGCCGAAGGTGATCGTGGCCCGAGGCGTCGGCTTGTCGCAGGCCGAGAGCACGAGCAGTCCGGCGGACACGGCGCCGGCGGCGGCGACGGCGCGGCGGCGTCGCACAGCAGCGGATTGCTTGGTCATAGGCGGAAGGCTATCGGGCCCGCCCGGCGCAGTTCCTACGCGGGGTACGGCGTCGCTGTGCGTTAGGCCACGCGGGGTGGGGACGGGGCGGGGGTGAGGTG
>NZ_LIRL01000067.1 GCF_001419795.1 Streptomyces niveiscabiei | reverse complement strand
GCCGCCGGGATCGTCCTGCTCGCCGTGCGGATGTCGCGGACCGTGATCCCGGCGGCGAGCCCGATCAGCACCCCTTCCAGCAGGGCGGTCGCGACGATGACCAGCGTGGTGATCGTCATGACCGCGAACTCGCCCCGGTCCTGCCGCCACATCTTCGGGAACTCCTCCGGCGCGAACAGCTTCCACCCGCTGTGCACGAGGACACCCGCGAGGACGGAGATCGGGATCAGCGCGAGCACCTGCGGCAGCAGCAGCGCGAACGCCAACAGCCAGACGCCGTGCAGCGTCCGGGACAGCCGCGTCTTCGCACCGGCCTGCACGTTCGCCGAACTCCGGGCCACGACAGCGGTGATGGGCAGCGCGCCCAGCAGCCCGGCGACCGTGTTACCGGCACCCTGCGCGATCAACTCCGGGTTGTAGCGCGTGCGTTCACCGTCGTGCATGCGGTCCACGGCGGCGGCCGTGAACAGCGACTCGGCGGACGCGATGACGGTGAACGTCAGGATCGCCGTGATGATCCCGGCGTCCGCGAGCCCCGCGAACTCCTCGGGCCCCGGCACGCTGACCGAGGCCAGCAGGTTGCCGACCTGGAGCGTCTTCACCTCCACCCCGGGCAGCGCCGCGACCCCGATCCCGATCCCCACGGCGACCAGCGCCGCCGGCACCTTCTTCACCGGCCCCGGCACCTTCTTCCACAGGAAGCTGAGGACGACGGTGACGACGCCGAGCCCGGCCGCGATCAGCGCCTGCGGGTTCGCGACCGTGTCCGCGAGGAGCCCGGGGACGCCCGCCATGTTCTCGATCGGCGTGCCCGGCGCCTTCGCGTCCATCATCGGGTACGCCTGGCTGAACATCAGCGGCAGCCCGATCCCGGCGAGCATCCCCTGCACGACGGCCAGCGAGATCGCCTGGAAGAACCGGCCCAACCGGACCAGCCCCAGGACGATCTGGAGCAGCCCGGAGAACAGGACGATGACGCCGAGCATGGCGACTCCGTACTCCAGCACGGTCTCCGCCACCAGCGCCGCCAACCCGGCGGCGGGGCCGCTGACTTGGAGCGTCGAACCCCGGGCGGCGCCGACGACCAGACCGCCGATGACACCGGAGATGATCCCCAGCTCGGCCGGTACGCCCGAGGCGACGGCCACGCCGATGCACAGGGGCAGGGCGACGAGGAACACGACGAGGGAGGCGGTGATCTCGGTGCCGAGGTCGCCCCTGGGCGCCTTCGGCTTCCGGCCGGCCGGGGAGGAGACCGGCGAGGCGGCGTAGGGAGCGTCGGAGGATGCCGCCCCAACTCCCGTACCCTGCCGCCGGCTTCGTCCCCGGCCGACCTTCGCCGCATGCGTGCCGCTCATGCGGCGTGCACCCGGAACGACCCGTCCGTGTCCAGCTCGTGCACCTGGCCCGTGTGGACCTCGTAGTACCACCCGTGCAGCCGCAGCCTCCCGTCCTCGACCCGCCGCCGGGCCGCCGGGTAACTCCCCAGCTCCGCGAGCTGGTTGACGACGTTCAGCTGAGTGACGTCCGGCAGCGACGGCTCCTGCGGCACGGCCTCCAGCGCGGGCGCCAGACCCGGCCGGGCGAGGCTCAGCCAGGCCGCGACGCCGGGCAGCGTCGACAGGTCGTCCCCGGAGGTGATCGCGCCCATCGCCCCGCAGTGCGAGTGACCGCACACGACGACGTCCTGAACGCCGAGCACCTCCAGCGCGTACTCGATGGTGGCGGCCTCGCCCGAGGGGCCCCGGCCGTCGTGCGGCGGAACGATATTCCCCGCATTGCGCAGCTCGAATATCTCGCCGGGCCGCGCGCCGGTGATGAGCGCCGGTATCACCCGCGAGTCCGAGCAGGTGATGAACAAGACCTCCGGACTTTGCCCTTCGGCCAGTTTCCGGTATTCACCGCTTTCGAAGTCGACCCACCGCTTGAACGAGCGCGCACGGTCCAGCAAAGCCTGCACGATTCCTCCCGATGAACACGCCCTGCGAAGAAGATCCGCAGGTCAGAGGTGCGTGTTCCAGAACGTTAGGGGAGTGTCGGCCAGCGGAAGGTTAGCGGAACACTAAATCGCCGACAGTGGCCGGATATTTCTTGGCGCACCGCTGCGGGCCGCTGAGTCGCTGCTCACAATTTCAAGGAACCGGGCGACTGCTTTCCGCGCCTCTTGTACCGTGTCGAATCCATCGAATGGAAGAGACGGAAACGCATGGGTGGCGTACGAGTCCTGCTCATCGAGGACGATCACACGATCGCCGAACCGCTCGTCGAGGGTCTCGGCCACTTCGGACTGACGGTGCAGCACGTCGGCACCGGCGCCGAGGGACTGCGGGGCCCGTACGGCGACGTCGTCCTGCTCGACCTGGGGCTGCCGGACATTGACGGCATCGACGTCTGCCGGGGCATCCGGGGCGTCTCCGAGGTCCCGATCATCATCCTCAGCGCGCGCGGCGAAGAGGCCGACCGGGTCCTGGGGCTGGAGCTGGGAGCGGACGACTATCTCGCGAAGCCGTTCAGCATGCGGGAGCTGGTCGCGCGGATCAGGGCGGTGACACGGCGGTCCCAACGGGTCAGCGGGGGAGGGGAGTTCGTGACTGTGGACGCTTATCCGACGTATCCGGCACAGCCTGTCGTACCGGCCAACGTGTACCCCTCGACTCCTGAGCCGGCGTACTCCCCGGTTCCGCCGCCTTCCCAACCCCCGGCGGCCACCGGGCCGTTGGTCGTCGACCGGCGTACCCGGCAGGTCTGGATCGGTGACGACGCCGTCGTCCTCACCCCCAAGGAGTTCGACCTCCTCGCCCTGCTCACCGAGGACCCCGGCGCGGTCTACTCCCGCCAGCAGATCCTGGACCGCGTCTGGGACCCCCACTACCAGGGCCCGACCAAGACCCTGGACGTCCATGTCGCCACCCTGCGACGGAAGTTGGGGAACCCGGCGTGGATCCGGACACTGCGCGGGGTCGGCTTCCGGCTGGCCGTGCAGACCCAGCCGCAACCCCAGCCTCAACCCCAGGCGCAATCCCAGCCGTACCCCCCGGCCCAGGCCCCCGCGCCCGCCTACGACTGGACGGCGGCCCGGTGACCCGCCGCCTGCTGCTCAGCTACCTGACGCTCGCCGCGCTGGTCCTGCTCTGCCTCGAAATCCCCCTGGGATACGTGTACTCGGGCGCGGAGCGCGAGCGGGTCGTCAACCTGGCCAAGGACGAGGCCGAGTCGGTCTCCGCGTACGCCTCGCTGTCCATCCTGACCGGGAACGCGGCCCGGGACCTCCCCGCCCGCGCGGCGCACTGCGCGGAACGGATCGGCGGCAAAGTGCTGATCGTCGACGCCCAGGGCGCTCTGCTTGCCTCCTCGCATCCGCTCACCGGCACGGAGGAGAGCAACCTCGCCGCCTGGCCGGGCATCGCCGCCGCCCTCCAGGGCGCGGCCACGGCCGACGTCCGGACCTCGACCATCGGCGGCGTCCAGTACCTCGCCGCCTCCGCGCCGGTCCGGCACGGCGCCCAGCCGCAGGGCGCCGTACGGATCACGGTCCCCACCGGGACGGTGCACGAACGCGTGCACCACGTATGGCTGTTGCTCCTCGCGGGCGGCATCGCGGTGCTCGCGGCCGTCGCCGTCGTCGGGTTCGCCATCGCGAGCTGGACGGGCCGGCCCATCCGCGAACTGGAGCGTGCTACCCGGGAGTTGGCGACCGGCGGCACCGCCACTCCGGTCGCGATCGACGACGGTCCGCCCGAAGTGCGCAGCCTGGCCGCCACGTTCAACCACACGGCCGCCCGGCTCGAACACCTCGTGTCCTCCCAGCGTGCCTTCGCGGGCGAGGCGTCCCACCAGCTGAAGACGCCACTGGCCGCGCTGCGCCTGCGACTTGAGAACCTGGAGAACCACATCGCGCTCCAGGCGCGCGGCAGCCTCGGCGCCGCGATGACCGAGACGGACCGGCTCGCGCGGATGGTCGAGGGCCTGCTCGCGATGGCCCGCCTCGACGAGAAGGCCGCCGAACGCGAACGCGTCGACCTCGACGCCGTACGCGCCGAACGGCACCACGCCTGGCGGCCGTTGTACGAGCGGCACGGGGTGCGGCTCGCGCTCGCGGGCGAGGCGGCCGGGGAGGTGACCGCCGTGCCGGGCGCGGTCGAACAGATCCTGGACAACTTCCTCTCCAACGCGCTGCGCGTCTCACCCGCCGGCACCACCGTCTTCATCGACGTCCGCCGCACCGCGCAGCACGAACGCCGGTTCACCACACGGCAGTTCGCCCAGCCGTCCGTGGAGGTGCACGTCATGGACGAGGGGCCCGGCATGACCGAGGAGCAGCGCCGCCGCGCCTTCGACCGGTTCTGGCGGGCCCCCGACGCCCCCAAGGGCGGCACCGGCCTCGGCCTCGCCCTCGTCCAGCGCCTGGCCCACGCGAGCGGCGGCGAGGCGCTGCTGAGGACGGCTCCGCTGGGCGGGCTCGACGCGTTCGTACGGCTGCCGCTCGCGTCAACCGCCAAGCAGGGCACCGGACATGGCGGCAACACGCCGACGCACCGCCCGGCGAGACAGCTCCAGGCGGTGCGCGGACAGGGCTAGGTCTCTTCGTGAAGGCCAGGTCCCTTCGCGAAGGGCGTCAGCCTTCACAGAGGCGTCAGCCGAGCCGGATCTCGTACGTCGCGACGCTCACGTCGCCGTCGTCCAGGCACTCCCCGGTCGCCAGGTCGAAGCGCTGCTTCAGCAGGGGCGAGGCGACGAACGGGCGGCCCTGGTGGGTGCCGGTGAGGCCGCGGGAGAGAACTCCCGCCCCGCTGAAGGGATCCCGGTTGTCGATGGCGTACAGGTCGCCGCCCCGGTCCTGGAACACGGCCACCTGGCGGCCGTCCGGCAGCAGGGCGGCGACGCCCCGGCCCGGCAGTAGCGCGGAGAGGTCACACACCGTCAGCCAGGCGTCGTCCAGGCCGACTTGGACCTTCAGATCGGTCGTCTCGGGCGCCAGGGTCATCGCTGGGCACTTCCTTCCATGGGACGCATGCCGATCGACAGCAGGGGCAGGTCGGGCTTGATCTGTTCGCGCTCCGGGACGAACCCGACGACCGGGTCGGGGGTGTCGGGCGCGTTCACGAAGGACACGAACCGGGCCAGCTTCTCCGGGTTGTTGATGGTCTCCGCCCACTCGTCGCGGTAGTTCGCGACGTGCGCGGCCATCAGCGACTCCAGCTCCTCGCAGATGCCGAGGGAGTCCTCGACCACCACGTCCCGGACGTGGTCGAGTCCGCCGGGGATGCGCTCCAGCCAGGTCGAGGTGCGCTCCAGGCGGTCGGCGGTGCGGATGTAGAACATCAGGAACCGGTCGATGAGCCTGATGAGTTGAGCGTCGTCGAGGTCCTGCGCGAGGAGGTCCGCGTGGCGCGGGGTGGCGCCGCCGTTGCCGCCGACGTACAGGTTCCAGCCGTTCGACGTCGCGATGATCCCGAAGTCCTTCGACTGGGCCTCCGCGCACTCGCGGGCGCAGCCCGACACCGCCGACTTGAGCTTGTGCGGCGACCTGAGGCCCCGGTAGCGCAGCTCCAGGTCGATCGCCATCCGCACGGAGTCCTGGACGCCGTAGCGGCACCAGGTCTGCCCCACACAGGACTTCACCGTCCGCAGCGCCTTGCCGTACGCGTGCCCCGACTCGAAACCGGCGTCCACCAACCGGGCCCAGATCAGCGGGAGTTGTTCGACGCGGGCGCCGAAGAGGTCGATGCGCTGGCCGCCGGTGATCTTCGTGTAGAGGCCGAAGTCGCGGGCCACCTCGCCGATGACGATGAGCTTCTCCGGGGTGATCTCGCCGCCGGGGACGCGCGGCACGATCGAATAGGAGCCGTTCTTCTGGATGTTGGCGAGGAAGTGGTCGTTGGAGTCCTGGAGGGACGCCTGTTCGCCGTCGAGGATGTACACGCTCGCGCCGATCACCGGGGCGAGGGACGCGATGATCGAGCCGACGGCCGGCTTGCAGACCTCGCAGCCGTCACCGCCCTTGGCGCCGTCGCGCCCGTAGCGGTCCAGGAGTTCGCGGTAGGTGTTGATGCGCAGCGCGAGGACGATCTCGTACAGCTCCTCGCGGGTCTGCCCGAAGCAGCCGCACAGGCCCTTGTCGACCTCGACGCCGCTCGCCTCCAGCTCGGCGGTGACGAGCTGGCCCAGCACCTTCACGCAACTGCCGCAGCTGGTACCGGCCTTGGTGCACTTCTTGACCTCGGGGACGGTCGTGCACGCGTGCTCGGTGACCGCGCCGCGGATCGCGCCCTTGGTGACGTTGTTGCAGGAGCAGATGACCGCCTCGTCCGGCAGCGCGGACGGCCCGAGCTGCGCGCCGCCGCTCGAACCGGCGGGCAGGACAAGGGACTCGGGGGCGACCGGCGGCACCGAACCGGTGAACGCGCGCAGCGTGCCGTACGCCTCAGCGTCGCCGACCAGGATGCCGCCGAGCAGCGTGCCGTCCCGGGCGATCACGAGCTTCTTGTAGAGGCCGGAGCGGGCGTCGGAGTAGACGACCTCCAGGCAGTCCTCGGCCGCGCCGTGCGCGTCCCCGAAGGAGGCGACGTCCACGCCGAGCAGCTTCAGCTTCGTCGACAAGTCCGCGCCCAGGAACGCCGATTCGTCCTCGGCGATGGTCGCGGCGACCGTCTCCGCCTGCTCGTAGCCGGGCGCGACCAGCCCGTACACGCGGCCGTCCGCCGCGAGCGCGCACTCGCCGATCGCGAACACCGCCGGGTCGGTGACCGTACGGCACTGCTCGTCGACCGTGATGCCGCCGCGCTCGCCCACCGACAGCCCGCAGTCCCGGGCGAGTTGGTCGCGCGGGCGGACCCCGGCGCTGAACACCACGAGATCCGTGGCGACTTCGGACCCGTCGGACAGCTTCATGCCGGTGACCGAGCCGTCCTCGCCGACGACGATCTCCTGCGTACCCGTGCCGGTGTGGACGCTCAGGCCCATGTCCTCGATGGTCCGCAGCAGCGCCGCGCCACCGCCCTCGTCGACCTGCACCGGCATCAGCCGGGGCGCGAACTCCACGATGTGCGTGGCGAGTCCGAGCCCCTGGAGCGCGCCCGCGGCCTCCAGGCCGAGCAGCCCGCCGCCGACGACCGCGCCGACCGTCGCCCGCGCCTTCGCGTACTCCTCGATGGCGAGCAGGTCCTCGATCGTCCGGTACACGAAGCAGCCGGCCGCGTCCTTGCCGGGCACGGGCGGCACGAACGGGTAGGAGCCGGTGGCGAGCACGAGGATGTCGTAGTCGACCCGCAGACCGGAACGGGAGGTCACGGTCCGCGTCTCGCGGTCGACCGTCTCCGCCGGGTCGCCGACGTGCAGCTCGATCCCGTGCTCGGCGATGAACTCCATGTCGGTCATGGAGAGCTCCTCGGGAGTGGTACCCGAGAAGTACGAGGTGAGCTGGACGCGGTCGTACGCCGGACGCGGCTCCTCGCACAGCACGACCACGCGGTGCGTGGCGGTCAGGCCGCGCGCGGCGAGCGCTTCGAGGAAGCGCTGGCCGACCATGCCATGGCCGACAAGCACGATCGTGGGGGTGTTGTCCGTGGGCATCAGCAGCCTCCGTCATTCGAGGTCATGCCGATGAGACTGCGGCGCGGACGTTACCCGACCGCATCACGCCTGTTTCCCACGAGGAACGCTGCCCTCAGCAAGGGTCCGTACGGGGTGTGAGGTCGTGGGGCGGAGCGCCGCGGCAACGGGGGTGAAACCGATTGCTGCGGCGTTTCCGCAGCTCAGAGCGGTGACGGGGGTGCGGTCGCCGAGGCGATCACGCGCTGCCGCGCTCTACGAGGGTGCGGTGGAGGCGGTCGATGAGGTGGCCCTTGCGGTCGATGGTCAGGTCGAAATAGGCGGCGCTGAGGTCCGAACGGCACACCGAGCGGACCGCCTCCTTCGCCGCGCGCTTCGCCTCGACCGCCTCGGCCGACAGCTGGAGGAGCGTCTCGTCCAGCTTCGGGTGGTCGAGCACGTACGCCCTCAAGTCGGCCCCGACAGAGGGCGGTTGGGTGCCGAGCAGCTCCAGGAAGACCCGGTTGCCGAGGCCGTCGAAGTCCTCGTGCGTGTTGGCGCCGCCGAACTCCGGTACGACGTCGGTGAGATCGTTGAAGAGCTGGCTGGCGAGACCGAGGCGGCGCATCGCGTCGTCCAGCGTGTCCCGGTCGTCCTCCCGGACGCCGAGCGCCGCGAGGGCGGCCTCCAGGGGCATCCGGAACAGGGTGCCGGTCTTGAGCGCGGCCACGGACTCCCAGAAGCGGACGCGGTCGGCGTGGGGTGCGGTCAGGAGGGACGCGCGCGTGGTGTCCGTACGGGAGGCGAGGTCGGCCGCCTGACCGGTGAAGCCCCGGCTCACGCTCTCCAACAGGGCCTGCGTGGCGGCCGGTTGGCCGACATGCCGGAGCGCGGACGTGATCAGCCAGGCGCCCGTGTTGAGGGCGACCGGCACGCCGTGCGTGACATGCAGAGCGGGTTCGCCGTACCGGAACGCGCTGCCGTCCTGGATGTCGTCGAGGGCGACGGCCGCCTTCATCAGGACGCGGACGGCCACCGCCGTGCGCCGGATCGCGGCGAAGTCGGGCGCGAACTCGCCGGAGAAACCACGGTAGTTGCGGTAGGCCCAGTACACCATCGAGGGTCTCAGCGGCGCCGTGCCGCCGGGGGCGTCCGGTCTCGGGGGCAGCGCCTGCTGGCCGGCCTTCGAACCGAGGGCGTCCGCCACCGGCTCGTGCAGGGTGCTGCGCAGGGCGTGGACGTACACGTTGGCGTGTGCGGTGGCGTGTGCGGCGCTCTCCCCGCCGTCCGTCAGCGCGTCGAGGAACGCGGCGAGATCCTCCTCCAGGAGGGCCGCGTCCTGGCGGACGACCTTCTCCACCTTCTCCACATGCGTAGCAACCGGTTCCACAAACGCAGCATCGGGCATGCGGCCGGTCCGGTACAGATGACCTTCCGGCCATCCGGGGCGAAGCTCAGGAGCCCCTCATATCGATGGACTCTGCACCTACCCCGTACGTAGGCTCCCGATCATGCCCGACATACCCCTGACCACCCTGTTTCTGCTCTGCCTTGCCGCGCTCGCGGCGGGCTGGATCGACGCGGTGGTGGGTGGCGGCGGCCTTCTCCTGCTCCCCGCGCTCCTCCTCGGCCTCCCCGCGGGCACCCCGGCCGCCCACGCGCTCGGCACGAACAAGGCGATCGCGATCGTCGGCACGTCCGGCGCGGCCGTCACCTACGTCCGGAAGACGAGGGTGGACGTCGGGCTCGCCGTCCGCATCGGCGTCGCGGCCCTGCTCGGCTCCTCCGGGGGCGCCTTCCTCGCGGCGGGCATGAGCACGGCGGTCCTCAAGCCGGTGATCATGGTCGTCCTGCTCACGGTCGCGGCCTTCGTCATCGCCCGCCCGGCCTTCGGTACGGCGCCGGCGACCGGACCGGCGGGCCCGCGCCGGGTCCTCGCGGCGATCGGGCTGGCCGGGGTGGGGATCGGGTTCTACGACGGGCTCGTCGGCCCCGGCACCGGCACGTTCCTGGTCCTCGCCCTCACCGCGATCCTCCACCTGGACCTGGTCACCGCCTCCGCGACCGCGAAGATCGTCAACTGCTGCACGAACTTCGGCGCGCTGGTCACGTTCGCCTGGCAGGGCGCGGTCATCTGGCAGCTCGCCGTGCTGCTGGCGGTGTTCAACCTGATCGGGGGGACGGTGGGGGCGCACACCGCGCTGAAGAAGGGGAGCGGGTTCGTGCGGGTGGTGCTGCTGACGGTGGTGTTCGCGCTGGTGGCGAACATGGCGTACGAGCAGTGGCTCTCCTGAGCCACGGGTATTACCGCGTCCCGGTGAGGTGCGCGAACACCACCACGTTGCCCTGGTACCCCGTAGCTCTGGAGTAGGGGCCGCCGCAGGTGATCACCCGGAGTTCGGGGCGGCCGGCCGCGCCGTACACCTTCTCGTCGGGGAAGGCGTCCGCCTGGTAGACCTCGACGGCGTCCACGGAGAAGAGGGCCACGGAGCCGTCTCTTCGCTGTACCTCGATGGTCGCACCCTTGCGGATGGCTCCCAGGGAGTAGAAGACCGCGGGGCCGTCGGCGTTGTCGACGTGGCCCGCCACCACGGCGGTACCGGTCTCGCCGGGGGTGGTGCCGGCCTCGTACCAGCCCGCGAGGTTCTTCCTCGCGGCTGGCGGGACGTCGAGGCTGCCGTGGGGGGTGAGGCCGAGGCCCATCAGGGGCGCGTCCACCCGGATCGACGGGATGCGGATGCGGTCCGGGGGAGAGGGCGGGAGCGCGGGGGCCGAGCGGGGGTCGACCGCGGCGGAGCGGGCCTGCGCGGCGGACGGCTGCGGCGGTGCGTGCTCCTCGGTGCCGTTGTGCAGCAGCCAGGCACCCGCGCAGAGAGCCGTCACGGTGACGGCCGCTATCGCGGTGTTGCCGACCTTGCGCATCGGGACGTACCCCTCTCGTCGTACGGGTACCCCGTACCCCCCTCCGGGCCGCG
>NZ_LIRL01000669.1:223-3078 GCF_001419795.1 Streptomyces niveiscabiei | reverse complement strand
GGTCGGAGAGAGCCGAGACGCCGATGCACAGCGAGTCCCCCGCCCCCCGCCCTTCCACGACCGCCGCCTCCGACACGGCGACAGCCGGCCCCGCTGCACGCCCCGCGGCGAGCCCCGCGCCCGGCCCCGCAGCCCTTGGCCGCCGACTGAGCGTTGTCCCTGATCAGCCCGAACTTTCAGCCGCTGACGACGGCTGCAACTCCTCTTCTCCCCGTCCTGATGTCCGAGGAGAAGCGTCCCGGGCCGCGAAACACGCGGCGGCGAAGGCCGGCGCGGACCTGCGCGGCGAGGTCCTGCTCGCACTCGCCCAGCTGCGCCTGGCAACGCCCCGCCAGCTCAAGGAGCTCCTGCTCCCGCACCAGCAGGGCACCGACCACGTGAGGCGCGCGCTGCGCAACCTGCTCGCCGAGTCCCCGGCGCTGGTCGGCCGCACCCACCGCGCGCAGCACAGCTACTGGTACTGCACCCCGGCCGGTCTCACGGAGGCCGCGGCCTCGGGAGAGCTCCCGCCGCGCTCGGGACGGGCGACCGGACACAAGGCGGCGGCGAAGACCGGTCTGCGCGAGCACGGCCTGGCCCTCGTTGACACTGTCCTTGCCTTCCAGCGCGACGGGACCGCAGAGTGGACCGACTGGCAGGTGGAACTCGCCCACCCGACCCCGGCCGGGACCCTCGTGCCCGACGGCCTCGTGCTCCTGGCCGACGGCAGCCACGCGTTCGTGGAGATCGACCGCACCATGTCGTACGCCAAACTGCTCGCGAAGCTGGAGCGCTACGACGCCTACCGCAACGCCCCGCCCACCGGCCGCGGCAACGCCGCCCGCACCTCGCGCAGCCACTGGCAGGAGACCTACGGCGGGCCGCACCTGGAGCGGGCGTTCCCGCCGGTGCTGTTCGTGTTCGCCTCGGCCCCGCGCCGCGCAGCGCCGGCCACCCGCGAGGCCGCCTTCCACGAGCGAGCCTCCCGCCTGTCGCCGACAAGCGTCGGCTACCGGATGACCGTGGCGACCACCACCATGGCGCTGCTCACCGAGCACGGCGCGGCCGGACCGGTGTGGCGGTCCGCCGGACGGCATACGGGCGAGGACCGGTGCGGTGCCGGGCGGCTGCCGACAGCGCGCTGAACGCGGCGGGCCCGGCTTCCTCGAGGCCGGGCCCGCCGCGACAACACGGGGCGCATTGTCACGCGTCCGCGGCCTCGTGCAGGTTCAGGAAGAACCGCAACCGCACGCCGGGCTCGCCGGGTTCCCGGGTCGTGCGGTCCGCCGGCGCCACCGCGCACCACGTGGCGAACAGCTCCTGGACGGTGAACGCGGTCCGGTCGTCGGCCGCCGCGACCTCCACCACGGCCAGGCCGGGCCGCGCCACATGTGCCTCGCTGATCTCTCTCATGTACAGCACTACGCTCCGGTGCCCGCAGAGGTTCTCCCACTCCGGCGGCTTCACCCGACCGAGTAGGGTCACGGTCATGGCGACGACTGAGGCGGTGCTGGCCGCGCTTGCAGAGCTCCGTGAGGACCTCGACGCCGGTGCATGGACGCCGGATGAGTACGAGCGGCTGCTCGCCGTGACGGCGCGGATGGCAGGCCCGGCGACCGCGCACACCGTCCGCATCGGACTGCGCGCCGTCGGGCCGGACGGGACCGAGGGGCGCCTCATCGTGATCGCGGCCCGCTGCGGGTACGTGCTGGACGGCATGAGCCTCACGGGCGCCCAGGAGCAGAGTGCGGTGCGGGACGCCCTCGATGAGCTGCTGGACCTGGTGACGATCGCGGGCCTGCACCAGTCCCGCGATCGTCACTGAGAGCGCGGACCGGCGTCAGGTCCGCGTGCTGGTGTAGCGCACGCCCGGCCCCCACCGGTCCATCACCGGGGCCATGCACCACTGGCACAAAGGACAGCCGCCACCGCCGTACCGGTGCGTCTTGCGCTGGCACCCGGCGCACAGGCCGACACGGTCGCCGGGACAGGTCAGCGCGGACGGGTCCGGCTCGGAGACCGGGGGCGGGGGAGTAGCCGACATTGTGCGTCCTGTTCTGAGGGAGACGACCACCGGCCGCCTCGCCCGCAGGATAACCAGAGAAGCCCCCGAAGGCGGCGCCCCGGAGCGTACGGCCCACGCCGCTCCGGGGCGCCTCGGACGCTGACCCGCGATGGGGGGCGCGGATCAGCGGGGTCCGGCGACGGCTGCCCAGGCCAGGACGATGATCAGGGTGACGGCGACGACGACCAGGAGGACCGCCTCCCTCGCCGACGCGCGGGCCTGGCGCCGGATGTGAGGAGGCGTCACGACGTACGGTCCGTGGTCGGCTGAGCGTCGAGCTCCGCCCACACCCGCTTGCCCACCGGCTTCTGCGGGGGACCCCAGCGGTCGCATCCCCACTGGATCGCCAGCGCGTCGAGGAGGTGGAGGCCCCGCCCGGAGGTGTCCCCGGGGCCCGGGGACCGGCGCCGGGGAACGCGCTCGTGCGCACGGTCACGGACGGCCAGGAGGACACGGCCGGGGGCGGGCCGGTCAATGCTGATCGTGATGCGGAGGCCGTCGCCGTGCACGACGGCGTTGGTGACCATCTCCGACAGGAGAAGCACCGCGTCGTCGACGACGGGCCCGGTGAGGTGCCACGTGCCCAGAACAACCCGGGCAAAAAAGCGGGCCTCACCGACGGCCTCGGGGGTCCGGGGGAGGGCGACGCTGTAGTTGGGGTGGCCGGTGGAACGGGAACGCACGGCCGCCGCGATCCGCACTCTGACGGTGGTCATGCCGCCTCCGCATCGTCGTACGGCAAGAGGGGGCCGGGGCGCTCGTAGAGGATGACCAGGGCGCGGCACTGTATGGCGAGGGCGTAGGCGACGCC
>NZ_LIRL01000669.1:0-201 GCF_001419795.1 Streptomyces niveiscabiei | reverse complement strand
GCGAGGACGTGGCGGGCGGTGTCGCGGTAGCTGGCCAGCATCCGGGGCATGAGCCGGGTGAGCTCCGGCACGAGGAGCTGGATATGGCCGACGAGGAGACCGTCGGCGGGGTGGTCCCGGTCCGGCTGGGCTCTGATGATCTCGTCGGTGGTCGCGCGGATCGTCACCACGTCGACCGGGTACAGGTCGGGATCGCCCGTC
>NZ_LIRL01000668.1 GCF_001419795.1 Streptomyces niveiscabiei | reverse complement strand
GCGTCCCGCTCGACCGGACAGCTCATACACCGCGGCCCGCCCCTGCCCCGCCCCAGCTCGCTCCCCGGGATCTCGATCACCTCGACGCCCTGTTTACGCAGGTGGGTGTTTGTCGTCGCGTTCCTCTCGTACGCGACGACGACCCCCGGCTCCACGCACAGCACGTTGCAGCCGTCGTCCCACTGCTCGCGCTCCGCCGCGTGCACGTCCTGCGTCGCCGTCAGCACCCGGATCTCGTTCAGGCCGAGCGCCGCCGCGATGGCCCGGTGCATGTGCTCCGGCGGATGGTCGGTGACCTTCAGCTCCTTGTCCCCGACGCCGGGTTCGATCGTGTACGACCTGAGCATGCCGAGCCCCGCGTACTGCGTGAACGTGTCGCCGTCGACCATCGTCATCACCGTGTCGAGGTGCATGAACGCGCGGCCCTTCGGCATGTCCAGCGCCACGATCGTCTCCGCCGAGCCCGCCGCGAACAGCTTGTGCGCGAGCATCTCGACGGCCTGCGGGGTGGTCCGCTCGCTCATCCCGATCAGGACGGCGCCGTTGCCGATGACGAGGACGTCACCGCCCTCGATGGTCGACGGATAGTCGGCCTGCCCCTCCGACCAGACGTGGAAACGCTCGTCCCGGAACAGCGGATGGTGCCGGTAGATCGCCTCGAAGTGCACGGTCTCGCGCTGCCGCGCCGGCCACCGCATCGCGTTGATGGAGACACCGTCGTAGATCCAGGCGGACGTGTCCCGCGTGAAGAGGTGGTTCGGCAGCGGGCCGAGCAGGAAGTCGTCCAGCTCCATGACATGGAACCGCACGGAGGTCGGCTCGGGATGCGCCTCCAGGAACTCCCGCTTGGTCATCCCGCCCACCAGCAGCTCGGCGAGTTCGGCCGACGGCAGCGTCTCGAAGGAGGCTCTCAGATGGTCGGTGGCGAGCGGCCCGTACTCCTTCTCGTCGAAGACGCGGTCGAGTACGAGGGTCCGCGCGGCCGGGATCGCGAGCGTCTCGGCGAGCAGGTCGCCGAACAGGTGCACGGCGACGCCCCGGTCCCGCAGCACGTCCGCGAACCCGTCGTGCTCGGCCCTGGCGCGCCGGACCCAGAGGAGGTCGTCGAAGAGAAGGGCGTCCTTGTTGGTGGGCGTGAGCCTCTTGAGCTCCAGATCGGGCCGGTGCAGGATGACCCGGCGCAACCGCCCGGCTTCGGAGTCGACGTGGAATGCCATGTCTCCATCCTGACCTTCGGGGAGCCGGTTCACCCCGTTTCCCGGGGGTCTTTCTGCCCAGGAACCGCGACAGAAAGACCCCCTCGCCTCACAGCCTCGGGTCCACCGGCTCCGACTCCAGGGCCAGGACCCCGAACACCGGCTCGTGGACGCGCCACAGCGGCTCGCCCTCCGCGAGGCGGTCCAGGGCTTCGAGGCCGAGGACGTACTCGCGGATCGCCAGGGAACGCTTGTGGTTCAGGAAGCGGCTCCGCAGGCGCGACAGCTGGTCGGGGCGGGTGTACTCCGGACCGTAGATGATCCGCAGGTACTCGCGGCCCCGGACCTTGATCCCGGGCTGGACCAGGCGGCCCTCCCCGTCGCGGACCACCGCTCCGAGCGGCTTGACCACCATGCCCTCGCCGCCCGCGCCGGTCATCTCCAGCCACCAGTCGACGCCCGCCCGGACCGACTCGGGGTCGGCCGTGTCGACGTACAGGCGGCGCGTGGTCTGGAGCAGGCCCGTCGGGTCGTGCTCCACCAGCCGGTCCAGCAGGGCGAGTTGCTCGTCGTGCGGGAGCGCGGCGAGGCTGCGGCCCTGGACCGCGAGGAACTGGAACGGCGCCAGGCGGACGCCGTCCAGGCCCTCGGTGGGCCAGCAGTAACGCCGGTACGCGTCGGTGAACGCCGAGGCGTCGGCGGCGCGTTCACGCTGCCGGGTGAGCAACTCGCCGACGTCCACGCCGCGTCCGGCCGCCTTCGCCAACGCGTCCAGCGCGCCCGGGAACACCGCCCCGGAGGCCGCGCCGACAGCGGCGTACTGGGACCGCAGCAGCCCGGTCGCCTTCAGCGACCACGGCATCAACTCGGCGTCCAGCAACAGCCAGTCGGTCTCCAGGGACTCCCACAGACCGGCCGCGTCGGCCGCCGCCCGGACCCGGCCGAGGATCTCCTCGGTGACCGTCTCGTCGTCGAAGAACGGACGCCCGGTACGGGTGTAGAGCGAACCGGTGGGCCCGTCCACCCCGAACCGCTTGCGCGCCGCCTCCGCGTCCCGGCAGACCAGGACGACCGCCCGCGACCCCATGTGCTTCTCCTCGCACACGACCCGCTGGACCCCGCCCTCGGCGTACTGCGCGAACGCCTCCGCCGGGTGCTCCAGGTACCCCTCGGCACGGGAGGTCGCCGTCGGCGCCATGGTCGGCGGGAGGTACGGCAGCAGCCTCGGGTCGATCGCGAACCGGCTCATCACCTCAAGGGCCGCCGCCGCGTTCTCCTCACGGACGGAGACCCGCGAGGACCCCTCGTACCGGGTCGTGACGATCCGCCGCCCGTGCACGTCGGCGAGGTCCAGCGGACGGCCGTCGTGGCCGCCCGGCGCCTCGGAGCGCAGCGGCTTCACCGGCTCGTACCAGACCTTCTCGGCGGGTACGTCGACGAGTTCGCGCTCCGGCCAGCGCAGCGCGGTCAGCTTGCCGCCGAACACCGCGCCGGTGTCCAGGCAGATGGTGTTGTTGAGCCAGGTCGCCTCGGGGACCGGCGTGTGCCCGTAGACGACGGCCGCGCTCCCCCGGTAGTCCTCGGCCCACGGGTACCGCACCGGCAGCCCGAACTCGTCGGTCTCCCCGGTGGTCTCCCCGTACAGCGCGTGCGAGCGGACCCGCCCCGACGTACGGCCGTGGTAGTGCTCGGGCAGCCCGGCGTGGCAGACGACGAGCTTCCCGCCGTCCAGGACGTAGTGGCTGACGAGCCCGTCGATGAACTTCCGTACCTCGGCGACGAATTCCTCGCTCTCACCCGCCATCTGCTCGATGGTCTCGGCGAGCCCGTGGGTGTGCTGGACCTTGCGGCCCTTGAGGTGACGGCCGTACTTGTTCTCGTGGTTGCCCGGCACGCACAGCGCGTTCCCGGACTTCACCATCGACATGACGCGCCGCAGCACCCCCGGGCTGTCCGGACCCCGGTCGACGAGGTCGCCCACGAACACGGCGGTACGGCCCTGCGGGTGCACCCCGTCGACGTACCCCAACGTGCCGAGCAGCGACTCCAGTTCGCTCGCGCAGCCGTGGATGTCACCGACGATGTCGAAGGGTCCGGTGAGGTGCGTGAGGTCGTTGAACCGCTTCTCGGTGCGTACGGTCGCGGCGTCGATCTCCTCCACGCCGCGCAGGACGTGCACCTTGCGGAAGCCCTCGCGCTCCAAGTGCCGCAGGGAGCGCCGCAGTTCGCCGATGTGCCGTTTGATGACCCGGCGCGGCATGTCGGCGCGGTCGGTGCGGGCCGCGTTGCGCTCGGCGCACACCTCCTCGGGGACGTCGAGGACGATCGCGATCGGCAGGACGTCGAACTTCCGTGCCAGCTCGACGAGTTGGCGGCGGGCGTCGGGCTGGACGCTGGTCGCGTCGACGACCGTGCGGCGGCCCGCGGCGAGGCGCTTGCCGGCGATGTAGTGCAGGACGTCGAAGGCGTCCTTGGAGGCGCTCTGGTCGTTCTCGTCGTCGGAGACCAGGCCCCGGCAGAAGTCGGAGGAGATGATCTCGGTGCGCTTGAAGTGGCGGGCGGCGAAGGTGGACTTGCCCGAGCCGGAGGCGCCGACGAGGACGACGAGGGACAGGTCGGTGACGGGGAGTTCGCGTCCCCTGGTGTGCTGCTCGGTCATGCCGCGTTCGCCTCCTTCTCGGTTTCAGTCTTCTGCGTGAACGTCGCCATCTGGGTCGGCGGGCCGACCTCGGGGTCCTCGGGGCCGATCGGCGTGAACTCGACGTCGTAGCCGTGTCGTTCGGCGACCGTGCCGGCCCAGGCGCGGAACTCCTCGCGGGTCCACTCGAAGCGGTGGTCGCCGTGCCGGACGTGCCCGGCGGGGAGCGTCTCCCAGCGGACGTTGTACTCGACGTTCGGCGTCGTCACGAGGACCGTGCGGGGGCGCGCCGCGCCGAACACCGCGTACTCCAGGGCGGGCAGGCGCGGCAGGTCGAGGTGCTCGATCACCTCGCTGAGCACGGCCGCGTCGTACCCCTTGAGCTGCTTGTCGGTGTAGGCCAGCGAGCCCTGGCGCAGGGTGACCCGGGACGCCTGGCGTTCGCCCATGCGGTCCAGCTTGAGGCGGCGGGCGGCGGTGGTGAGGGCGCGCACGGACACGTCGAGGCCGACGATCTCCGTGAACCGGACGTCCTTCAGCAGTTCCTTCACCAACTCGCCCTGGCCGCAGCCCAGGTCGAGGACGCGGGACGCCTGCGCGGCGCGCAGTGCGGCGAGGATCGCCTCGCGGCGCTGGACGGCCAGCGGGGTCGGCTTCTCCTCCGCCTCCGCCTCCGTCTCCGGCTCGACCGCGTTGTCGATCTCCTCGACCTCGCTGTCGTCGGTCTCCGCGAGGCGGACCAGTTCGAGGCGCTCCAGGGCCTCCCGGGTCAGGGACCAGCGCCGGGACAGGTAGCGGCTGGTGATGAGCTTCTGCTCCGGGTGCTCGGCGAGCCAGCCCTCGCCGGCCCGCAGCAGCTTGTCGACCTCCTCGGAGGTGACCCAGTAGTGCTTGGCGTCGTCGAGGACCGGGAGCAGGACGTACAGGTGCCGCAGCGCCTCCGAGAGCGTCAGCTCCTCGGACTCCAGGACGAGCCGGACGTACCGCGAGTCGCCCCACTCCGGGAACTCGGCGTCCAGCGCGACCGGTTCGGCGGTGACGGTCCAGCCGAGCGGCTCGAAGAGGTCCCGGACGAGGGCGGCGCCGCC
>NZ_LIRL01000667.1 GCF_001419795.1 Streptomyces niveiscabiei | reverse complement strand
ATCGCGACGACGAAGATGCCGAGCAGCAGGTGCGGTACGGACGACACGGTGTCCACCGCCCGCATCACGACCCGGTCGACCCACCCGCCGAACGTCCCGGCGAGCGCCCCGACCGCCGTGCCGAGCACCGTCGCGGTGAGCGCGGCGGCGAGGCCGACCAGGAGCGAGACGCGCAGGCCGTAGACGCAGCGCAGCAGGAGGTCGCGGCCGAGGTCGTCGGTGCCGAAGGGGTGGGACCAGCTCGGCGGCAGCAGCTTGGACGCCAGGTCGACGGACTGCTGGTCGAGCTGGACGAGCGGGGGGACGAGCAGGACGGCGAGGGCGGTCACCGCGAGGACGGCCGCCGAGACCCTGACGCGCAGTGTGCGGGTGGAGCGGCGGCTCGGTCCGTACGACCGCCAGCCGGGTGCCTCACATGTCACTGAATCCCACCCTCGGGTCGAAGAGGCCGTACAGCAGGTCGGCCAGGAGGTTCCCGGCGAGGACGGCGGCCGTGGCGAGCGTGGCCAGCGCCGCGAGCAGCGGGAAGTCGACGGAGGTCGCCGCCTCGACGGTCGCCGCCGCGATCCCCGGCCAGCTGAACACGGTCTCCACCAGCAGGGCCCCGGTGATGAGTTCGGGCACCCGCGACCCGACGAGCGTCAGCACCGGCAGCAGTCCCGAGCGCAGGGCGTGCCCGAGCAGGACGGTCCGCTCGCTCAACCCCCGTGCGCGGGCGCCCCGTACGGGGTCCTCGACGAGCGCGTCCGCGACGCCCTGGCGGACGTACAGGGTGAACCAGGGGAGTTGGGACACGGCGAGCACCCCGGCGGGCAGCACCAGATGCCGGACGACCTGGTCCGCCGTGACCACCTCGCTGGCCGTGTCGGTGAGTCCCCCGGCGGGCAGCACGCCCCACTGGAGCGCGAACACCCAGACGGCGAGCAGTGCGAGCCAGAAGACGGGCGCCGCCTCCAGCGCGTACGCCAGCGAGGTGACCGTACGGTCGAGCGGCGAGCCCGGGCGCCGGGCGGCCAGAACTCCCAGTACGGTTCCCACGGTTACGGCGACGACGAACGCCGACGCGCACAACAGGCTGGACCACAGCAGGCGTTCGCCGATCACGTCCGCGACGGGCTGGCGCAGCACGCTCGACTGGCCGAGGTCCCCGCCGAGCGCGGACGTCAGCCACTCCCACCAGCGCACCGCGAACGGCCGGTCCACGCCGAGGTTCTCGCGGAGTCTCGCCAGCGTCTCGGCGTCGGCGCCGAGCGCGGCCGTACCGGCGTACGCCTTCACCGGGTCGAAGGGGGAGGCGGCGGCGATCGCGAAGACGCCGAAGGTGACGACGAGGAGGACGGGGACGGCGAGGAGGAGACGGCGGCCGGTCAGGCGGGCCATGGCGGCCCAGGGGAGACGGGACGGGGACGCCGGTCCGCGTGGCGGCTGTGTCGGCGAACTGCCTTGTGTGGAGGGCGGGTTCACGGCAGGTCGGCTCACTGCGTCGTCCGCTTCGGCTGCCAGGTCTCCAGGTTCCACCACGGCCCGCTGGCGAACCCGTGCTCGTGCGGCTCGACCTGGGTCGTGAGGCCGTCCCAGCGGTCGGCGAGGACGTACACGTGGTCGATGTGGGTGAGGAACGTGTACCCGGGGTTGTCGACGAGGGCGCGCTGGACCGTGTCGTACGCGGCCTTGCGGGCCGCCGGGGCGCTGGTGCGGCGGCCCGCGTCGAGGGCCTTGTCGACGGTCGGGTTGCGGTAGTGGCCCATGTTGTTCCAGCCGTCGCCGGCGAGGGTGGAGTACAGCATCGTGTAGAGGCCGAAGTCGGGGTCGCCGGTGGAGCCGAAGCCCGCGAGGACGGCGTCCTGGGCCATGCGCGGCTCGATGACCTCCCACGTCGCGCTCTGGGCCTTGACCTCGACGCCGGCCTTCTTCGCGTCGGAGGCGTAGGCGAGGGCGTGGTCCTGGCGGACCTTGTCGCCGGCCGGGTAGTACAGGGTGAAGGAGGCGCGGCGGCCGTCCTTGGCGCGGATGCCGCCGTCACCGGGCGTCCAGCCGGCCGCGTCGAGGACGCGCCCCGCCTCGGCGAGGTCCTGCTTGCGCTCGATGCCCTTCGTGAACCAGGGCGAGTCCACCGGCAGCGGCCCGTACGCCGGGCTCCCCGCGCCGTCCAGGATCTTCGCGACCATCGCGTCCCGGTCCACGGCCAGGTCGAGGGCTCGCCGGATCGCGGTGTCCCCGGTGACCGGGTTCTGCGAGGGCAGGGACACGAGCCGGACGTCGTACGTCGTCGCGTCGTACCGCTTGCGGCTGCCGTCCTTCGCGAAGGCCGCCGCGAGGTTCGGCGGGAGGATCGCGCCGTCGAGGTCGCCGGCGCGCAGGCGGGTGGCGCGGACGTCGTCGTCGGGGACGATCGCCATCGTGACCTTGCCGACCTTCGGGGCGCCGCCCCAGTAGTCGGGGTTCGCCTTGAAGGTGAGCTTCTCGCCCTTGCGCCAGTCCGCGAGGACGTACGGGCCCGTGCCGACCGGACGCGTGTTGAACGGACCGGTGTTGGGGTCCTGGCCGCCCGCGAGGTGCTCGGGGACGATCGGCAGGGTGGTGCGCGCGGCGAAGGGCGCGTAGGGGTACTTGAGGGTGAAGACGACCTTGTCGCCGTCGGCCTTCACCGCTTTCACCGCGTCGAGTTCGACCCGCGAGGTGTTGTTGGTCTTCGGGTCGAGGACCGTGTTGTACGTGAACACCACGTCGGCGGCGGTGAGTTGCTTGCCGTCGCTGAACTTCACGCCCTCGCGCAGCGTGTACGTGTAGGTGAGGCCGTCGGCGCTGACCTCGGGGAGGGCCTTGGCGAGGGCGGGCTTCAGGGTGAGGTCGGCGTCGTGGGCGAGGAGGCCGTCGAAGATCTTCGAGTTGCCGTCCTTGCCGTAGCCCAGCAGGGGGCTGAGGGTGGCCGGTTCGGAGGGGACGCCGATGACGACCGAGTCGGCCGACGGCGCCCCGCTCTCGCTGGGTGCCGAGCAGGCGGCCGTGGCGGTGAGCAGCGCCGCCGTGAGGGCGGTGGCTCGTATGCGGGGGGTCATCGGGCTCCTCTGTTGCTGGTGGCTCGTTATTGCATATGAGTTGCAGATGAGGGGTACCCGAGTCAAGGGCGGGTCAAGCGTGCGAGGGCGGGGGCGCGTCGAATGCCGTTGCGGAGATCGATCTCGCGGCGTTACGTTCGGCGCATGTCGGACGACGAACCCACGCGCGCCGCGCGGCTGTTGAGCGCGCAGGCCAAGGCGGAGGAACTCTTCGCGGAGATCACCCGGCGCGGCCTGATCGCACCGGGCGAGGGCGAACGTGCCGTCAGCGATCGCATCCGCGACCTCGCGAACGAACTCTTCGGCACCACCCGGCACTGGCACAAGCGCATCGTCCGCTCCGGCCCCAACACCCTCGCCCCCTACCGCGAGAACCCGCCGGACCGCCTGATCGGCGCCGACGACATCGTGTTCGCCGACTTCGGCCCCATCTTCGAGGAGTACGAGGCGGACTTCGGCCGCACGTTCGTCCTCGGCGACGACCCCGCGAAACACCGCCTCCGCGACGACCTCCCCGAGGTTTTCCGGGCAGGCCGCCGCCACTTCGAGGACACCCCCGGCATCACCGGCGAACAACTCCACGCGGAGATCAACCGCCTCGCCGAGAAGGCGGGTTGGGGCCTCGGCGGCTGGCACGCGGGCCACCTCGTCGGCGAGTTCCCGCACGAGTGGATCGACGGCGCGGACGTCGAGTCGTACATCACCCCCGCGAACACGACCCCGTTGCGCCGCACCGACCGCGCGGGCCGCCGCTGCCACTGGATCCTGGAGGTCCATCTCATCGATGAGCGACGGGAGTTCGGCGGCTTCTACGAGGAACTCCTCACCCTCTGACATACGCTGCGGGGCGCTGAACACCGGACGGGTGCCGCTCGCGCAACCTGATGGCCGGCCTGCCCGGTGCGCTTTGCGACCATGGACGCGGGAAGATCGTCCATGACGCGTACGGCGGATGCGGAAGGAAGCGGCAGTCCATGTGCATCAACGTGACCCCGGGCGGGGTGGTTCTGTGACCGGCGTGCAGTGTTGGAGGGACGGTCTGGTCGGGCGGATCGTCCTCGACCGGCCCCAGGCCCTCAACGCCCTCGACCACGCGATGGTCCTGCGGATCGACGCCGCCCTCACCGAGTGGGAGCACGACCCGGCCGTCGCGGCCGTCGTCGTCACCGGGGCGGGGGAGCGCGGCCTGTGCGCCGGCGGGGACATCCGCGCCGTCCACGACGACGCGCGGGACGGGGACGGGCTGGCCTCGGCCGCCTTCTGGCGGGACGAGTACCGGCTGAACGCGCGGATCGCCCGGTACCCGAAGCCGTACGTCGCCGTCATGGACGGCATCGTGATGGGCGGGGGCGTCGGGATCTCCGCGCACGGCGATGTGCGGATCGTCACCGAGCGCTCCCGGATCGCCATGCCCGAGACCGGGATCGGGTTCGTGCCGGACGTCGGGGGGACGTACCTGCTCTCCCGCGCGCCCGGCGAACTCGGCACCCACCTCGGACTGACGGGCACTCAGATCGGTGCCGCCGACGCCCTGTTGTGCGGCCTCGCCGACCACTACGTCCCTTCCGCCGAACTCCCCGCCCTCCTCGCCGACTTCGCCGCCATGCCGGTGACCGAAGCCCTCGCCCGCCACGAACAGCGCCCTCCTCGCGCGCAGTTGCCGGACGACCGGCACTGGATCGACGCCTGTTACGCCGCCGGCACGGTCGAGGAGATCGTCGACACCCTCGCCACGTACGACGACCCCCGCGCCAAGGACGCCGCCGAGACCCTTCTCACCCGCTCCCCGACGACCCTCAAGGTCACCCTCCGCGCCCTGCGCGCCGCGCGCTGGCTCACCCTGGAACAGGCCCTGGACCAGGAGTACCGCGTCTCCTGCCACGCCCTCTCGACCCACGACCTTGTGGAGGGCGTCCGCGCGCAGATCATCGACAAGGACCGCACCCCCCGCTGGTCCCCGGCGACGCTGCCGGACGTCTCCGACGCGGACGTGGACCGCTACTTCGCGCCGCTGGGGGAACGGGAGTTGGGCCTCGACGCCTGACTGCTCGACGCCTGACGGGGAGCCTCAGCAGGAAACCTCCGAAAGGGACCCGACATGCCCCATGACCTCCCCCTCTCCGGCATCACCGTCGTCAGCGTCGAACAAGCCGTGGCCGCCCCCTACGCCACCCGCCAGCTCGCCGACCTCGGCGCGCGGGTGATCAAGGTGGAGCGCCCGGGCGGCGGCGACTTCGCCCGGCGCTACGACGCGGCCGTGCACGGGGAGTCGAGCTACTTCGTGTGGCTCAACAGGTCCAAGGAATCGGTGACGCTGGACCTGAAGACGGCGGCGGGGCGGCGCGTCCTGGGACAACTCGCGGGCCGCGCCGACGTGTTCGTGCAGAACCTCGCGCCGGGCGCGGCAGGGCGGATGGGGTTCGGGACGGACGCGCTGAGGGAGCGGTACCCCACGCTGATCCCGTGCGCGATCACCGGGTACGGCAGCACGGGCCCCTGGTCCGACCGCAAGGCGTACGACCTCCTCGTCCAGTGCCAGACCGGCCTGGTCTCCCTCACGGGCGGCCCCGAGGAACCCGCCCGCGTCGGGATCTCGGTCGCCGACATCGCCGCCGGCATGTACGCCTACTCCGGCATCCTGACCGCGCTGTTCGCCCGGGCCACCTCGGGTGTCGTACGCCCCGTCGAGGTCTCGCTGTTCGAGGCGCTCGCCGAGTGGATGGGCCAGCCCGCCAACTACACGCGGTTCGGAGGGAGTCAGCCCTCGAGGGTGGGCACGCAGCACGCGACGATCGCGCCGTACGGGGCGTACCGGTGCGCGGACGGCAAGGACGTCCTCTTCTCGATCCAGAACGAGCGCGAATGGGTGTCGCTGTGCGACCGGTTCCTGAAGGACCCGGCGCTCGCGGCGGACCCGCGCTTCGCCACCGGCCCTCAACGCGTCGCCCACCGCGAGGAGTTGAACGCGATCGTGGCCCGCCGGTTCGCGGAGCTGGACAGCGCCGAGGTGACGCGTGAACTGGACGCGGCGGGCATCGCGAACGCGGGGGTGAACGACGTCGCGGAGTTCGTCGCCCACCCGGTGCTCGCGGAAAGGGACCGGTGGCGGGACGTGACGCTGCCCGGCGGGCTCGCCGTACCCGCCCTGATCCCGCCCGCCGACCTGGCCGGTGTGGCACCCCGGATGGACCCGGTGCCCGGCGTGGGGGAGCACACGGACGCCGTGCTCGCGGAGCTGGGGTACGGGGAGGCGGAGATCGGGGCGCTGCGGGGCGACGGCGTGATCTGAGGGCCTGCCCCATGGCAGAGCCTCCCGATTGTCGTCCGAACTCTTGACGCCACCCTTCTGACTGCGTAGACATGACAGCGCAGACATGACTACGCAGTCATGCGGCCCGGCGTCTGGAATCATGGAGGCGTCGTAACTGTCGACCGGGAGGTGCCGTGACACGAGGAGCCGGGCGGAACGCCGGAACGGCGGCGCCGCGCAGCGTGGACGTCGCGCGCCTCGCCGGGGTGTCGCAGAAGACGGTGTCCCGGGTCTTCAACGACGAGCCGTACGTCTCGGCGGACGTGCGCCGCCGGGTCCTGGACGCCGCCGAGCAACTCGGCTACCGGCGCAACAACGCCGCCCGCGCGCTCGCCTCGGGCCGGACCAGGTCGATCGGCGTCGTCACGCTGGGCACCGCGCTGTACGGGCCGGCCTCGCTGCTCATGGGCGTCGAGAAGGTCGTCCGGGACACCGGGTACGCGCTGCGGGTGGTGAACACCGTCGAGGGCGACCCGGCGGGCATCGCCGGAGCCGTCGACTCGCTGCTCGACCAGGGCGTGGACGGCATCGTCGTGTCGGAGCCGATCGACGAGCCGGGCGGGGTGCCCCTGCGGGTGGACGTCCCGGTGCTGGTGATCGGCGCACCCTCGCCGGTGACCTCGCCGACCGTGCTGTCCGCCGGGGACGACGCCGACCTGATGGCCCGCACGGCGACCGAACACCTCCTGGAACTCGGCCACCTGACGGTCCATCACCTCGCGGGCCCGCAGCGCTGGTTCGCCGCCCGGGACCGACTCGCGGGCTGGCGGGCCGCGTTGACCGAGCACGGCAGACGGGTGCCGCCCGTCGTCGAGGGCGACTGGTCGGCGGCGTCGGGATACCGGGCGGGTCGGGAACTGGCCCGACTGTCCGACGTCACCGCCGTGTTCGCCGCGAACGACGACATGGCGATCGGGCTGATCCGGGGGCTGGCGGACGCCGGGCGCCGGGTGCCCGAGGACGTCGCGGTGATCGGCTTCGACGACATGCTGCCGATCCCCGAACAGACCGACCCGCCCCTCACGACCGTCCGCCAGGACATCGAGGAGATGGGCCGCCTCATGGCCCGCCTCCTCCTGAACCGCCTCGCCCGCACCCCGTCGACGACCGAGGTCCCCCTGAGCAGCGTGGTCCTCCCGACGAGGCTGATCCGCAGGGCCTCGGCCTGAGCACCGGCTCGCGAACTCCGCACGGGGACGGGCCACTTGAGGCCGACCGGCACGGCCACGGCGACCCCGAGCCCCTCGGCGTACACCCTCACCCGCGCCCAACTTGTCGGCGCCCCCCTCACGACGCCCCGCGTCGCCTCACCCCTCCACCGGCGTCGCGCTCGTGATCACCGCGAAGCGTGCCCCGTACGGGTCCGCCAGTTTCGCGAAGCGCCCGACGCCCTCCATGTCCACCGGCGGAGTCCGCACGCTGCCGCCCCGTTCCACCGCTGTCGCGACCGCCGCGTCCGTGTCGGGGACCTCGAAGTACGGGAGCCAGTAGGCGCTGTCCTCGTCGGGGGCGTCGGAGAGGGGGACGAAGCCGGCGAACATCGCGTCGTCGCCCATGTCCTTGGGGTTGACGCAGGTGTACGTACCGCCGGGGAACGGCATCGCGGAGGTCTCCAGGCCGAGCGCGGAGTGGTAGAACGCGGCGGCAGCGGCGATGTCGGCGGTGTAGAGCTCGGCCCAGCACAGGGACCCCGGTTCGTTCACGACGTCGAGCCCCGGCAGGGCGGCGGGCTGCCAGAGCCCGAACGGTACGTCCGCCTCGTCCGCGAGGATCGCCATCGTGCCCTGCCCGAACACCTCCATGGGCTGGACCAGCACCTTGCCGTGCGCCTTCTCGGCGGCCAGCGCGGTCGCGCGCGCGTCCAGCGTCTGGAAGTACAGCGTCCAGGACGGCGGCCCCTGCTCCTCGCCCGTCTGCATCCCGGCCGCCACGGTCTTGCCGTCGAGCTGGAAGAACCCGTACCCGCCCGCTTCAGGCCCCGCCGACACGAACCGCCAGCCGAACAGCGCGCCGTAGAACGCGCTCGCCCCCTCGATGTCGGCCGTCCCGAGATCGATCCAGTTCGGTGCGCCCTCGACGAATCGTGTGGTGAGCATCGCCAGCCTCCTCGCTAGGAACCCCTGCCCTGCCGAGTCTTGCACCGCCCACTGACAATCGCCCCCGAACACCCCGCCCGGCCCTCGCACCGGCCCGTTGATCGGCCGTTGATCAAACGTTTTCCCGCACCCGGCACGATCCCGTCATGTCCACCGACACGAAGCCCGCCCCCGACCTCTCCTGGCAGCAGGAAGCCCTGTGCGCACAGACCGGGTCGGTGTTCTTCTTCCCGGAACCGGGCAGCTCGGTCCGCGAGGCGAAACAGATCTGCGGCCTGTGCCCGATCCGCCCCGCCTGCCTCGACCACGCCCTCACCCACGACGAGCAGTTCGGCGTCTGGGGCGGCCTGTCGGAGAAGGAACGCCACCACCTCAGACGCCACTGACAGCGGACGTCACTGACGACGCCGCTGACACCCAGCCCGGCACCACGCGCCCGCGTACGACGAAAGGCGGCCCGGAAAACCCCGGACCGCCCCTGTCACCGTCCCCGCCCGCAGGAGCCCCGCGAGCCGGAACCGACGCCTACGCGCCCGCGCGAGCGGCCATCCGCGCCTTGCGCGCCGCGAGCTTCTCGTCGAACTTCGTCGCCTCCGCGTTGAGCCCGCCCATGAACATGCCGAGCTCCTCCTGGGCCTGGCGCCCGTCGGGGCCGAGCCCGTCGATCTCCATGACCTTGAGGAAGCGCAGGACGGGCGCGAGCACGTCGTCGTGGTGGATGCGCATGTTGTAGACCTCGCCGATGGCCATCTGCGCGGCGGCCCGCTCGAAGCCGGGGATGCCGTGTCCGGGCATCCGGAAGTTGACGACGACGTCGCGGACGGCCTGCATCGTCAGGTCGGGGGCGATCTCGAACGCGGCCTTCAGGAGGTTGCGGTAGAAGATCATGTGCAGGTTCTCGTCGGCGGCGATGCGCGCGAGCATCCGGTCGCAGACCGGGTCACCGGACTGGTGCCCGGTGTTGCGGTGCGAGATGCGGGTGGCGAGCTCCTGGAAGGACACGTAGGCCACGGAGTGCAGCATGGAGTGGCTGTTGTCCGACTCGAAGCCCTCGCTCATGTGGGCCATCCGGAACTGCTCCAGCTTGTCCGGGTCGACCGCGCGCGAGGCGAGCAGGTAGTCGCGCATGACGATGCCGTGGCGCCCCTCCTCGGCCGTCCAGCGGTGCACCCACGTGCCCCAGGCGCCGTCACGGCCGAAGAGGCTCGCGATCTCGTGGTGGTAGCTCGGCAGGTTGTCCTCGGTCAGCAGGTTGACGACCAGGGCGATCCGCCCGATCTCGGTGACCTTCGACTGCTCCTTGCCCCACGCCTCGCCGTCCTCGAAGAAGCCGGGGAAGTTGCGCGCGTCGCTCCACGGGACGTACTCGTGCGGCATCCAGTCCTTGGTGACCTGCAAGTGCCGGTTGAGTTCCTTCTCGACCACTTCCTCCAGCGCGTACAGCAGCCGCGCGTCGGTCCAGCCGGCGGAACTGCCCAGGTGGGGAGAGGTGATCGTCACAAGAACTCCAGGGACGTGAAAACGGAGCGGGACACTCCGGCGAGCGGTGCCGGAACCTACGGGATCGTAGGCTACGAAACCGTAGGTTACGAGACCGTAGGTTAAGCGCGTTGTAAAGGGCGCTGATCAGCGGGGTCGCCGCCGATTTCCGGAGTGTTCCGACGGCCCCGGAACCCGCAGGTCCGGGGCCGTCGGAGTGACGTCGTCAGCCGGTCAGTCGTACAGCTCGCGCAACCTTACCGAGAGACATGTCACACAGCCTTCCAGCTTCTCGAACTCGCTGATGTCGACCGTGACGACCTCGTGCCCGAGGTCGGTGAGCAGCTCGGCCGTCTTCGGGGCGCTCGCCGCCATCAGCAGCTTGTGCCCGCCGAGCAGCACCGCGTGCGCGCCGGACTCCTCCGGCACGGACAGGAAGCGCGGGAACAGGGCGGGCCGGTCGACCTGCGGGATGTGCCCCATCACGGTCCCGTCGGGCAGCGCGGTCACCGCCGACTTCAGATGGAGCACCCGGCTGACCGGAACGGCCACCACGCGCGCGCCGAGCGGTTCGAACGCGGCCCGCAGCTGCTGGATGCCTGCCGCGTTCGTGCGCCCGCCGCGCCCGACGTACACCGTGTCGCCGACCTTGAGGACGTCGCCGCCCTCCAGGGTGCCCGGCTCCCAGATCCAGTTCACCGAGCAGCCCAGCCGCGCCACCGCCTCCTCCACGCCGGCCGTCTCGCCCCGCCGGGAACGCGCGCCCGGGCGGGTGATCAGCGCGACGTTGCGGAACATGACGACGGTGTCCTCGACGAACACCGCGTCCGGACAGTCGTCGGCGGGCTCCACCTCGACCGTCTCCCAGCCGTGCGCGGCCAGCGCCTCGACGTAGCCCTCCCACTGCTCCAGGGCGAGGCCGGGATCGATCTTCTCGCGCTCGATGTGCGTGACCAGCCCGTCCGGGAGGCGCGGGCCGGGGCGGCGGATGAGGGCCTTCTTGCTGGGCACGTCCAGGTCTCCGAATCGGCGGCTTTCCGGCGCCCCGGAACAGGGCACCGGTCCGCCATCATGCAACCCCGCGCGGGCGGGACAAAAGCCCTCCCGTGAGGCTGTGGCTCAGCTGAGATACCGGTGGGTCACCCCGCGTCGCCCTCGCGTAGCCCACCGTCGAGCTCCAGCCAGCGCGTCACCCCGATCGACCTCAGGAACGGCATGTCGTGGCTGGCCACGATCAGCGCGCCCTCGTACGACTCCAGAGCCGTCGTCAGCTGGCGCACGCTCGCGAGGTCGAGGTTGTTCGTCGGCTCGTCCAGCAGCAGGAGCTGCGGAGCGGGCTCCGCGAGCATCAGCGCCGCCAGCGCCGCGCGGAACCGCTCCCCGCCCGACAGCGTCCCGGCCCTCTGATCCGCTCTGCCGCCCCGGAAGAGGAACCGGGCCAGCCGGGCCCGGACCCGGTTGTTCGTCGCCTCAGGCGCGAACCTGGCCACGTTCTCGACCACCGTCAGCTCGTCGTCCAGCACATCGAGCCGCTGCGGCAGGAACCGCACGGGGACGTGGACGGCGGCCTCGCCCGCGACTGGCGCCAGCTCCCCGGCCACCGTCCGCAGCAGCGTCGTCTTGCCCGCCCCGTTGCGCCCCACCAGCGCGACACGCTCCGGGCCGCGCAGATCGAGGTTCCCCACGCGCGCGCCGTACACCGTCTCCAGGTCCAGCAGCGTCAGCACGCCCCGGCCCGGCGGTACGGCCGTGTACGGCAGGTCGACGCGGATCTCGTCGTCCTCCCGGACCGCCTCCGCCGCCTCGTCGAGCCGCTCCTTCGCCTCCGCGAGGCGCTCCTGATGCAGGATCCGGTGCTTGCCCGCCGACTCCTGCGCGGAGCGTTTGCGCAGCCCCATGACGATCTTCGGCTCGCGCTTGTTGTCCTGCATCTTCTGCCCGTACTTCTTGCGCTTGGCCAACTTCATCTGGGCGTCGCTCAGTTCGCGCTTCTGCCGGCGCACGTCCGCCTCGGCGACGCGCACCATCCGCTCGGCCGCATCCTGCTCGACGGCGAGCGCCTCCTCGTACGCGCTGAAGTTGCCGCCGTACCAGGTCACCTCGCCCGCGCGCAGGTCGGCGATCTGGTCGACCAGGTCCAGGAGTTCACGGTCGTGGCTGACGACGACCAGAACGCCCGACCACGCGGAGACGGCGGCGTACAGGCGTGCGCGCGCGTGGAGGTCGAGGTTGTTCGTCGGCTCGTCCAGCAGGAGGACGTCCGGGCGGCGCAGCAGCAGGGCCGCCAGCCGCAGCAGGACGGACTCGCCGCCCGACACCTCGCCGATCGTGCGGTCCAGGCCGATGTGGCCCAGGCCCAGTTCGCCCAGCGTCGCCAGGGCGCGCTCCTCGACGTCCCAGTCGTCGCCGAGGACCTCGAAGTGCTCCTCCGAGGCGTCACCGCCCTCGATGGCGTGCAGGGCGGCCCGCTGCGCGGCGATCCCGAGGGCCTCGTCGACCTTCAGGGCCGTGCCCAGGGTGATGTTCTGCGGGAGATAGCCGACCTCCCCGGCGACCCGTACGGCGCCGTCCGCCGGGGTCAGCTCCCCGGCGATCAGCTTCAACAGGGTGGACTTGCCGGACCCGTTGACCCCGACGAGCCCGGTCCTGCCGGGGCCGAAGGCGAGGTCCAGGTCCTCGAAGACGGGGGTGCCGTCGGGCCAGGCGAAGGAGAGGGCGGAAGCGGTGATGGAATGACTCAAGAATGCCTCGCGGTGTGCGCATGCGGTCAGGGGCAGACGCGTGTCGAGACACCGGAGGTCGGCTCGGGAGGCCGTAGGGCCGCGGGGACGGCTCGTACGCCGAGGTCGGACGCAACGCACACAGCTCGCGAAGGCGGTGGCTGTGCGACGCGGTGTCTCGGGACCTCAGACGAGCAACGTCCTTCTCCAATCGGCGGCAACAGAAGCGAGATCAACCGTAGGGAGGGTGCTGCGGGGGTGTCAAAGGATTAAATCGAGCCTCCTGCGAAGGCGGAGTTGCGGAGTTCCGGTCAGCACGCGTCGCGCATCAGCTCCGCCAGGTCGTGGTCCAGGTCCAGCTGGAGGTGCTCCAGACCGACCGGGACCAGCTCGCTCGTCGCCCGCAGGAAACGGCGTACGTCCGCCGAGTGCACATGCACGATCGCCGTGCCCTCCGGGGCGTGGAACTCCAGCACCGTCCGGTCGAAGCCGTACGGCCGCACCCGTACGTCCCCGTCCCCCTCGGCCTCCGTCAGGCCCGCCGCGAGCAGCTCCCTCGCGAACGTCCAGCACACCTCCACGCCCTCCAGCGTCGCCGGCGCCGGGAACGCCATCCGTACCGCGAACGGATCGGTGCGGTCGTACTGCAACGTGGCGGGGATGCTCTGCATCCGAGGCGCGGCGGCGACCAGACGGGCCTCTACGGGCTGCTCGATGACGGTGGACATCGCCTTGCTCCCTTGTGACTGCTGGACGAACTTCCTGTCGGACGACACTCGACACTTGAAGAGACGCCGGAACCCCCGGATCCGTGCACCTGAATTCCGCGTGACATCGGTCACCGTCGACGGGGGACCAGAGGGACTTGTGGGGACATCGGGGG
>NZ_LIRL01000666.1 GCF_001419795.1 Streptomyces niveiscabiei | reverse complement strand
GCCTGGTCCGCACGGCCGTCCGGGTCCTCGTGGACGGCCGTGCGGACCAGGCCCGGGGTGACGGTGTTCACGCGCACGCCGTGGGGGCCGAACTCCTCGGCCAGGGACTTGCCGAGCGCGGTGACCGCGGCCTTGGCGGCGCTGTAGCTGGCCGGGACGCCCGAAGGCATCCGGGCGGAGGTGGAGGAGATGTTGACGACCGCCCCGCGACGCTCGATCAGGCTGGGCAGGGCCGCGCGCGTGGCACGGACGGTGGCCAGCACGTTGACGTCGAACATGCGGGTCCACTGGGCGTCGCCGGCGTCGAGGAAGCCCATGACGGCCTCGTCCCCGCCGCCCACGTTGTTCACCAGCAGGTCGATGCCGCCCAGCTCGGCCAGCGCGCTGTCGATGAGGGAGGTGACGCCGTCCGCGGTGCTCAGGTCCGCCGTCACCGTGATCGCGCCGGTCTCCTTCAGTTCGGGCGTGATGGTGCGGGCCGCGCCCACCACGCGGACGCCTTCGCCGATCAGCGTCCGGACGATGGCGAGTCCGATGCCGCGGCCGGCGCCGGTGACGACGGCGGTCCTGCCCGTGAGGTCGAGGTTCATGAGGCTCTCCGAATGCATATGACTTGAATGTTTCAAATCATATCTATCATGGCTTGAAGTAGTCCGCTAGTCTGGAGCCATGGCGATGACACAGGAACAGGCGGAAGCACAGTGGGAGCTGGGCAAACTGGTCCACGACCTGGACATGCAGAGCAACGCGCGCATGCGTGAATGGGTGACCGCGCTCGGCCTGACCGTCGCGCAGGCGTCCGCCCTGCGCGAGATGACCGATCCCATGACCATGCGCGAACTCGCCGGGAAGATGAGCTGCGAACCCTCCAACGCCACCGTCGTCATCGACAAACTGGAGACCTCGCGGCTGATCGAACGCCGCCCCCACCCCACCGACCGCCGGGCCAAGCAGCTCGTCCTGACCCCGCAGGGCTCCGAGCTGCGGGAACGGCTGCTGGAGGTCCTGACCGCGGCACCCCTGTTCCCCACCCTGACCCAGGACGAGCAGGACGCGCTGGAGGCCCTGCTCAAGCGGGCCCTCTCCCGCGCCGAAAAACTCCCGTCCTGACGGACCGGGCGGAGCGGGAGCACACGCCCGGCCGAGAAGGCCGTCCCCCACTGCCGGCGATCCCTCACCGCCGGTGCATCGTCTCCAGCGCCGCGGCCAGGACACGCGGGTCGTGGTGGCCCTTGTAGACCTTCGGCGGGCGGCTCTCCAGGCCGAGCAGGCGCGAGACCGCCGTCCACGCGGTGCGCACGGAGTACTCGACGGTGAAGACGACATCGTCGGGGACCTCGGCGAACTGGCCGATGAAGGCCAGGTTGACGGAGCCGGCGGGGACGACGTCGGGCCGGTCGCCGTGGCGGCGGACCAGGAACTGGCTGGTGACGTACGGCATGACGCAGGGCACGGCCGTGGAGGTGGCGAGGACGCGTTCGCGGGTGCCGGTGTCGAAGGGCAGATGGTGGAGGACCTCGTCGAGGATCTCCCGGCCCGAGCACATCGTCATCGGCTTGGGGGTGTGGTTGCCGGCCCGGCCGGGGGACAGGGCGTAGCCCCACCAGACGGTGGTGTCCTCGGGCTGGTCGCGGTAGACAGGCTGGCGGTGCACGACGACGCTGAGCAGCCAGTTCGACGCGGTGAACGTCATCAGGCCGCCCCGTCCCGCCGGACGGCCGCTGAACTTCTCGAACGCCTCCAGGAAGTCCGTGCCCTTCGAGGTGACGGTGAACGACTCCCACCGGGAGTCCTTGACGTGCTTGTCGAAGACGCCGGGCCGGCCGAAGTTCTCCCGGCCCCGCGCCAGCCGGTGCCACAGCAGCCAGGCGTCCGAGCGTTCGGGGGCGGGCGGCGGCGCCGAGGTGTGCGTGCCGAGGCTGGAGGCGTCGGTCATCGATCCGTTGGTGACGAACACCAGGTCCTCGGGCGCGACGGCGATCCGCTCCTCGCGGCCGTGGCGGCTCAGATGGATCGCGTCGACCGTCCCGCTGCGCACACCGGGCGCGAACCCGAGGTCGGTGACCCGGCAGCCCGTGTGCACGGTGACACCCCGCTCGCCGAGCCACGCCGTCAGCGGCCGGACGATGGAGTCGTACTGGTGGCGGCGGGTGCGGTGGATGCCCGACATCGACGCGAACTCCGGGAACAGGTGCACGAACCGCAGCAGATAGCGGCGGAACTCGACGGCGCTGTGCCAGGGCTGGAAGGCGAACGTCGTGCACCACATCAGCCAGAAGGAGGTGGTGAAGAAGTGCTCGCCGAAGCAGTCGGTGATCCGCTTGTCGTCCAGGCGTCTCTCGGGCGTCGCCAGACACCGCACCAGCTCCAGCCGGTCGCGTTCACCGAACCCCATCGACGCCGGGTCGATCACCTGCCCGTTCCCGTCGACGAGCCGGGCGATGTCGTCCCACGCGAACTCCTCGTGCCCGGCGAGGATCTCCTCCGTCACACTGACCGCGGGATCGTCGAGCGTGGGGATCCGGGACAGCAGGTCGTACGTGCAGCGGAACTCCGCCTCGAACATCCGCCCGCCGCGCATCGAGTAGCCGGTGGCCGGCGTGCCGCCCGCGTCCAGGCTCCCGCCGAGCAGCCGCTGCTGCTCGAACACCTGGATGTCGGACCCGGCGAAGCCGCCGTCCCGGATCAGGTACGTCGCGGCGGCCAGCGCCGCGATCCCGCTGCCCACCAGATATGCCTTCGCCATCTCATCACTCCCTGCGAGACCGTTCTTGATGTCGTCGAGCCTCGTCCCGCGAGGCTCGCGCGCACCAGGTTCCGTCGGCCCCTTCCCCCGGGCCGACCGGCCCCGGGGGGAAGGTCAGCCGGCCAGGGAGTCCAGCGCCGACTGGAGGGACCGGCGGTAGCCGCCGCTGGTGTAGGTGGCCCCGGAGACCGTGTCGACGTGGGCGCTCTGCGCGGTGAGCGTCTCCTGGGTGAGCCGGGGAACGGCGTACGCGTTGATCTGCCGGTCGCGGAGGCTGCCGTCGGGCTGGGCGACGACGGTCACGCCCGTGACGCGTCCGCCGCTGACCGTGACCCGGACCTGGACGGGCCCGTAGCGGGTCGGCACCGAGGCGCCGGTGGCCGTGCCGGCGGCGGTGGCCGGCAGGGGAGCGGTCCCGGCGGCGGAACTCGGCGTGGTGTGCGGCTTCAGGGACAGCAGCAGGACCAGCCCGGACACGGTCGCCGCGCTCGTCAGGACCAGGCGGCGCAAGGGGTGGCGCCTCTTCAACGGGTGCACGGCGGCCTCACAGTTCGAACGACTCGTGGTGGATACGGCGGTCGGGGACCCCGGCGGCCCGCAGCGCCGCGTACAGGTCCTGGGCGAAGCCGTGCGGCCCGCACAGGTACACGTCGTGGCCGGCCAGACCGGGCACGGACGCGATCAGCGCGGGCGCCGACAGGTCGGGGCGGCGGCCGTCCGGCCCGTCCAGCGCGTACAGCACCCGCGCGCCCCGCCGGCGGGCGATCTCCTCCAGTTCGCCGCGCAGCGCCAGGTCCTCGGCGGTGCGGGCCCGGTACAGGAGGGTGACCTCGCCGGGCAGCGTCTCGAACAGGGCCCGCAGCGGGGTGACGCCGACGCCGCCCGCGATCAGCAGGGACCTGGGCGCGGTGGCCCGGCCGGCGGTCAGCGCGCCGTAGGGGCCCTCCGCCCACACCCGGGTGCCGGGCCGCAGCCGGGCGACGGCCGTGCTGTGGTCGCCGAGCGCCTTGACGGTGATCCGCAGCAGCTCCGGGCGCGGCGGCGCCGACAGGGAGTACGGCGTGGACGTCCAGCGCAGGCCCTCGGCGAGGAACCGCCAGCGCAGGAACTGGCCCGGCTCCGCGCCCAGTTCGTCGAGGCGCCGGCCCCGGACGAGGACCGAGTGGACGCCGGGCGCCTCCCGGTGCACCGAGTCGACGCGCAGCCGGTGACGCAGGTTCAGCCGGACGGGGGCCAGCACCCGGAACCACACCACGAGCGCCGCGACACCCCCGTACAGCAGGTACCAGGCGAGCTGCGCGGGGCGGCGGCCCACGAAGTCGGCGCCCAGGGCGAGCTGGTGGCCGAAGGAGAGGAACACGGCCGCGTACGTCAGGAGGTGGGTGACGTACCAGAACTCGTGGCCGACCCTGCGGCGCACCGCGCGCGCCGAGACGATCCCGACGCCGACGAGGACGGCCGCGCCGGCGGTGGCCTTGAGCATCTCCGGGTAGCTCAGGACCACCGTGATGGCCTCCTGGACCAGCGGGACGCGGTCCTGGGCGGCGTACCCCGCGAGGATCAGCACGATGTGCGCCACCAGCAGGGAGACCGTGAGGCGTCCCGCCATCGCGTGCCAGCGGGCCACGCGGTCCGTGCCGACGCGCCGCTCCAGGAGCGGGACGCGTGCCATGAGGCCGACGAGGACGGCGCACCCGTACCCGCACAGCAGGCCCGCGACCCGCCCGGCGCCCGTCAGCCAGCCCGCCGCGCCGACGACCGGGCCGGTGTCCTGCCACCACAGGGCGAGCACGGCGGCGGCCCCGGCCCACAGGGCGGCGAGGACGGGTCCGGCGGGGGAGCTGCGGGGGGCCGTCCTGTGCCGTGGGTACACCGTCGTCATCCATGGGTCCTTCCGCGAGTCCGTTCGGCTCAGGGCCGTCTGAGTGCCACCCTTGCGGCCCGACCTCTGCGTCTCCTCTGAGCGGTGCCCACCGGAGGGCGAGGAGCCCAGGCCGGACGGGCCGGGGCCGGTCCGGGACTCAGAGCGAACTCAGAGGAAACGGCGGGGGCGCGGGCGGCGCGCAGGGCGCATCCTGGGAGGCGAGATGAACACTTCCCGCCCCCGGGGCTTCGGCCGCCCCGCCCTGACCCGGACCGACGGCACCCCGCTGCGCGTCCTCGTCGTCGACGACGACCCCGACCTGGCGGAGGTCCTCTGCGGAGCCCTGCGCTACGAGGGCTGGGAGGTCGGCTCGGCGGGCGACGGCGCCTCGGCCGCAGCCCAGGCCCGCGCGCTGCTGCCGGACGCCGTCGTCCTGGACGTCATGCTCCCCGACACCGACGGCTTCACCGTCCTGCGCGACCTGCACACCGTCCGGCCCGACGTGTGCGTGCTGTTCCTCACCGCGCGCGACACCGTCGAGGACCGCATCGCCGGGATCACGGCGGGCGGCGACGACTATGTGACGAAACCCTTCAGCCTCGACGAGGTCGTCGCCCGGTTGCGCGGCCTGCTGCGCCGGGCCGGCATGGCCCGCCAGCGGGAGGACGGACCGCGCCTGACCGTCGGCGACCTCGTCATGGACGAGGAGGCCCGCGAGGTCACCCGCGGCGGCGACCTCGTCGAGCTGTCCCCGACGGAGTTCGCGCTCCTGCGGCTGCTCATGCACCACCCGCGCCGCGTGCTGAGCAAGGCGCAGATCCTGGACCGCGTGTGGTCCTACGACTTCGGCGGCCAGGCCCACGTCGTCGAGCTGTACATCTCCTACCTGCGCAAGAAGGTCGACGCGGGCCGCCCGCCCATGATCCACACGGTGCGCGGCGCCGGGTACGTCCTCAAACCGGCGGCTCCGTGAGGCGGCGCCCGTCCTGGCCGCGCACCCTGCGCGCCCGCCTCACGGCCGGCCTCGTCGTCCTGCTCGCGGTCAGCTGCGCCGCCGTCGGTGTCGCCGCTGTCCTGGAGCTGGACGGCTTCCTCACCGGCCGCCTCGACCAGCAGCTGCGCGACGCGGGCGCGCGGTTCCCGGCCAGCCTGGAACACGGCGGGAGCCTCCCCTCCGACCACGACGGCGACGAGGACGGCGACACCCGTCTCCAGCCCGCCGGGACCTTCGGCGCCCGGCTCGTCGGCGGGGCGGTCACGCACGCCTCCGTGGTCGCGTCCGGCGGCGGCACCCGCACCGTCACCCTCGGCGCCCGCGACCGGCGCCACCTCGCCGCCCTGCCCGCCGACGGCCGGGGGCGCACCGTCGGCCTGGCGGCGCTCGGCGACTACCGGATGCTGGCGAGCACCGGCCGCGACGGCGACGTCCTGGTCACCGGAGTGCCGACTGAACCCGTCGAGGCCGCCGTCCACCGCCTCGAACTCGTCTGCGCCGTCGTCTTCGGCGCCGCCCTCGCCGCCACCGGCATCGCGGGCGCCCTGTGGGTGCGCTGGTCGCTGCGACCGCTCGGCAAAGTCGCCGCCACCGCCACCCGGGTCAGCGAACTCCCGCTGGCCGGCGGTGAACTGGACCAGTGGCCGCGCCCGCCCGAGGCGGACCCCCGCAACGAGGTCGGACAACTCGCCGCGGCCTTCGCCGCCATGCTGCGCCACGTCGAGAACGCGCTCGCCGAACGGCACGCCAGCCAGGAGCGGCTGCGCAGCTTCGCCGCCGACGCCAGCCACGAACTGCGCACCCCGGTCGCCTCCGTACGCGGCCACGCGGAACTCGCGCTGCTGCACCCCGGACCCGTCCCGCCGGAGGTGAACCGCGCCCTGGAGCGCATCGAGGCCGAATCGGCCCGCATGGGCGAGATGGTCGACGACCTGCTCCTGCTCGCTCGCCTCGACGCCGGCCGCCCCCTCGAACAGGACCCCGTCGACCTGACCCGCCTCGTCCTGGACGCCGTCACCGACGCCCAGGCCGCCGGGCCCGGACACCGCTGGGCCCTCGAACTCCCCGAGGAACCCGTCACGGTGACCGGCGACGCCCACCGCCTCCACCAGATCCCCGCCAACCTCCTGGCCAACGCCCGCCTGCACACGCCGCCCGGCACCACCGTCACCGTCTCCCTGGCCGCCGACGGCCAGACCGCGCGGCTCTCCGTCCACGACGACGGCCCCGGCATCCCCGCGTCCATCCGCCCCCGCGTCTTCGAACGCTTCACCCACGGGGAACGCCGCCGCACCGAGGACGCCCAGGGCGGCACCGGGCTCGGCCTGTCGATCGTCGCCGCGGTGGCCCAGGCCCACGGGGGAGACGTCACCCTCGACAGCCGCCCGGGGGCGACGACGTTCACCGTACGGCTGCCCGCCGGAAGCCCGTGAGCCGGCCAGGCACCGCCCCGGCCGTACGGGCGTTCGGCGGCGTCGGCACGGCGGTTTCCCGGTGACG
>NZ_LIRL01000665.1 GCF_001419795.1 Streptomyces niveiscabiei | reverse complement strand
CCCCTGGACAGCCTTGCCGCTGGGCGACAGCGGCAGGCTGTCCAGGGGCACGAAGAAGGACGGCACCATGACGGCGGGCAGCGCGGCGGACAGGTGCCCGCGCAGCTCGTCCTCGGCGGCGGTGCCGACGACGTAGGCGACCAGGGAGGTGCCCGTGGGGGTCTCCCGGGGCACGACGACGCACTGGGCCACCCCGGGGTGCTCGCCGAGCCGGGCCTCGATCTCACCGAGCTCGACGCGCTGGCCGCGCAGCTTGAGCTGGTGGTCGGTGCGGCCCAGGTACTCGATCTCGCCGTCCTGCGTCCAGCGGACCAGGTCGCCGGTGCGGTACATGCGGGCGCCGGGCGGGCCGAAGGGCTCGGGCACGAACCGGTCGGCGGTGAGCCCCGGCCGGTCGTGGTAGCCGTCGGCCAACTGCACGCCCGCCAGGTAGAGTTCGCCGGTCATGCCCGGCGGGCAGGGGTGCAGGTGGGCGTCGAGGACGTGCAGGCGGGTGTTCCACACGGGCCGTCCGATGGGGACGGGGCCGGTGCCGTCGGGGGCGCAGGTGTGGTGGGCGACCTCGATGGCCGCCTCGGTCGGGCCGTAGAGGTTGTGCAGCTCCACGCCGGGCAGGGTGCGCGCGAACGTGTTCACGGTCTCCCGCAGCAGCGCCTCGCCGCTGGCGAACACCTGGCGCAGGGTGTGCCGGCAGCCGGCGGCGCCCGCCGACGCCAGGAACGCCTGGAGCATCGAGGGCACGAAGTGGCAGACGGTGACGGCCCGTTCGCGGATCAGGCGGGCCAGGTAGTCGGGGTCCCGGTGGCCGCCGGGCTCGGCGAGGAGGAGCGTGGCCCCCTCGCGCAGGGGCCAGAAGAACTCCCACACCGACACGTCGAACGAGGACGGCGTCTTCTGGAGGACCCGGTCGGCCGGGGTCAGCCGGTAGGTGCCCTGGCCCCAGCGCAGCCGGTTGGCGATGGCGCGGTGCGAGACGACGACGCCCTTGGGGCGGCCGGTGGAGCCGGAGGTGTAGATGACGTAGGC
>NZ_LIRL01000664.1 GCF_001419795.1 Streptomyces niveiscabiei | reverse complement strand
AGGGCCCGAGTTGCCGAGTGGCGCTCGACCGGACCAGGAGGCGCGGAGCCGGGACCGCCAGGCCCAGGCGGCACGGGGCCGGGACGGCCAGGCCCAGGGGCGCCGGGGCCGAGGCAGGCGGCTCCAGGGGCGGGGCGGCATTCGCGGCGTCCCCGTTCCGGCTCCCCCTGGGGGTCTGGGGGCGGAGCCCCCAGGGGGCTCGGCCTCAGACCAGGTTCACCGCGCGCGCCGACGTCGCGCCGATCTCCGCGGCCACCTCCGTCAGGACACCCGCGGCAACCGCCTCGTCCACCGTCAGGACGGCCAGCGCCTCACCGCCGGCGGCGGAACGGGCGACCTGCATGCCGGCGATGTTGATACCGGCCTCGCCGAAGATGCGGCCCACCGTGCCGACGACGCCGGGACGGTCCTCGTACCGCAGGACGACCAGGTGATCGGCGACGGCGAGATCGACGTCGTACTCACCGACCGCGACGATCTTCTGCACGTTCTTCGGACCGGCCAGCGTGCCGGAGACGGACACCTCCTCGCCGTCGGAGAGGGTGCCGCGGACGGTCACGACGTTGCGGTGGTCCGTCGCCTCGGAGGAGGTCGTGAGGCGGACCTCGACGCCGCGCTCCTGGGCGAAGAGGGGCGCGTTGACGTAGGAGACCGTCTCGTCGACGACGTCCTCGAAGACACCCTTCAGAGCCGAAAGCTCCAGCACCTTCACATCGTGCTGCGTGATCTCGCCGTACACCTCGACGTCGAGGCGGACCGCGACCTCACCGGCGAGGGCGGTGAAGATCCGGCCCAGCCGCTCGGCGAGCGGCAGCCCCGGCTTCACGTCCTCCGCGATGACACCGCCCTGGACGTTGACCGCGTCGGGGACCAGTTCACCCGCCAACGCCAGCCGCACGGACCTGGCGACGGCGATGCCCGCCTTCTCCTGGGCCTCGTCGGTGGAGGCACCCAGGTGGGGCGTGCTGATGACCTGGTCGAACTCGAACAGCGGGGAGTCGGTGCACGGCTCCTTGGCGTAGACGTCGAGGCCGGCCCCGGCCACGCGCCCTTCCTTCAGCGCCGAGTACAGCGCCTCCTCGTCCACGATCCCGCCGCGCGCCGCGTTGACGATGCGCACGGTCGGCTTGACCTTGCGCAGCGCCTCGTCGCCGATGAGGCCGACGGTCTCGGGGGTCTTGGGGAGGTGGACGGTGATGAAGTCGGAGACTTCGAGCAGCTCGTCGAGGGAGAGGACCTTGACGCCCATCTGCGCGGCGCGCGCGGGCTGGATGTAGGGGTCGTAGGCGACGACCTTCATGCCGAACGCGGACATCCGCTGGGCGACGAGCGCGCCGATGCGGCCCAGGCCCACGACGCCCAGCGTCTTCTCGGCCAGCTCGACGCCGGTGTACTTGCTCCGCTTCCACTCGCCGTTCTTGAGCGCGGCGTTGGCCTGCGGGATGTGCCGCGCGGTGGCGAGCAGCAGCCCGCAGGCGAGTTCGGCGGCGGTGACGATGTTGGAGGTCGGCGCGTTGACGACCATCACGCCGGCCTTGGTCGCGGCGGACACGTCGACGTTGTCGAGGCCGACGCCGGCTCGTGCGACGACCTTCAGCTTGTTCGCGGCGGCGATGGCCTCGGCGTCCACCTTGGTGGCGGAGCGGATCAGGATCGCGTCGACGTCGGCGATGGCGGGGAGCAGTTCGGCTCGGTCCGCTCCGTTGCAGTGCCGGATCTCGAAGTCGGGGCCAAGCGCGTCCACGGTCGCGGGCGACAGCTCTTCAGCGATGAGTACGACAGGTTTCGAGCTCACGTGAGTCCTCACAGGTCCAATGCGCGGACGGCCGTCCCGACGGCCGCGGCGGAGGAGGGGCTACCGCGGAAGACGCACGACGCTGTGGGCCTGACGCGTGATGTGCAGCAGTGTAATGGCGCCGGGAGGTGTCGTAGACGTCTCGGGCAAATTACGAGACACGGCTCCCGTACGGGTGTGCGACGGGGCCGGAACGCGTCGTGCCGGCCCCGTCGGACTCAGGCTCAGGCCTCTTCGTTGACCCAGCTCATCAGCTTGCGCAGCTGCTTGCCGGTGGTCTCCAGGAGGTGCTCGGAGTCGGCCTTCTTGTACTCGTTGTACTTCTTCAGGCCGCCGTGGTACTCGTCCATCCACTGCTGGGCGAACGTGCCGTCCTGGATCTCGGCGAGGATCTGCTTCATCTCGGCCTTGGTGGCGTCCGTGATGATGCGGGGGCCGGTGATGTAGTCGCCCCACTCGGCGGTCTCGGAGATCGACCAGCGCATCTTCTCCAGGCCGCCCTCGTACATGAGGTCGACGATCAGCTTCAGCTCGTGCAGGCACTCGAAGTAGGCGATCTCGGGCTGGTAGCCGGCCTCGGTGAGCGTCTCGAAGCCCGCCTTCACCAGCGCCGCCGTACCACCGGCGAGGACGGCCTGCTCACCGAACAGGTCGGTCTCGGTCTCCTCGGTGAAGGTGGTCTTGATGACGCCGGCGCGGGTGCCGCCGATGCCCTTGGCGTACGACAGCGCCAGCTCGAAGCCCTTGCCGGTGGCGTCCTGCTCGACGGCGACGATGCACGGGACGCCGCGGCCCTCCTCGTACTGGCGGCGCACCAGGTGGCCGGGGCCCTTGGGGGCGACCATGCAGACGTCGACACCGGCCGGGGGCTTGATGAAGCCGTAGCGGATGTTGAGGCCGTGGCCGAAGAACAGGGCGTCGCCGTCCTTCAGGTTGTCCTTGACGGACTCCTCGTAGACCTGGGCCTGGATCGGGTCCGGCACCAGGATCATGATCACGTCGGCCTCGGCGGCGGCCTCGGCCGGGGTCACCACACGCAGGCCCTGCTCCTCGGCCTTGGCCTTGGACTTGGAGCCCTCGTGCAGACCGACGCGGACGTCCACGCCCGAGTCGCGCAGGGACAGCGCGTGGGCGTGGCCCTGGCTGCCGTAGCCGATGACCGCGACCTTGCGGCCCTGGATGATGGACAGGTCGGCGTCGGCGTCGTAGAACAGCTCGGCCACTTTGGGTTCTCTCCTTGAGTGCAGGTGTTGCGTCCCACCGTATGACGGCGGGGTGGGGGGAGGATGCGGGGTCTCGGTATGCGGATTACGCGCTGCGGTCCAGGGCGCGCAGCGAGCGGTCCGTGATGGAGCGGGCGCCGCGGCCGATGGCGATCGTGCCGGACTGGACGAGTTCCTTGATGCCGAAGGGCTCCAGCATCTTCAGCATGGCGCCGAGCTTGTCGGCGCCGCCGGTGGCCTCGATGGTGACGGCCTCCGGGGAGACGTCGACGGTCTTGGCGCGGAAGAGCTGGACGATCTCGACGATCTGGGAGCGGGTCTCGTTGTCCGCGCGGACCTTCACCAGAACGAGTTCGCGGTGGACGGCCTGTGCGGGTTCGAGTTCGACGATCTTGAGGACCTCGACGAGCTTGTTGAGCTGCTTGGTGACCTGTTCCAGGGGCAGCGCGTCGACGCTCACGACGATGGTGATGCGGGAGATGTCGGCGTGTTCGGTGACTCCGACGGCGAGGGAGTCGATGTTGAAGCCGCGACGGGAGAAGAGGGCGGCGATCCGGGCGAGGATGCCGGGCTTGTTCTCGACCAGGACGGAGAGCGTGTGCTTGGACATGTTCTGCTGAAGCTTTCTCTCAGTCGTCTTCGTTGTCGCCGAAGTCGGGGCGGACGTTCAGGGCGGCCATGATCTCGTCGTTGGAGGTGCCGGCGGCGACCATCGGCCACACCATGGCGTCCTCGTGGACGATGAAGTCGATGACGACGGGCCGGTCGTTGATCGCGTTGGCCTCTTCGATGACCTTGTCGAGGTCGTCCGGGGACTCGCAGCGGATGGCGTGGCAGCCCATGGCCTCGGAGAGCTTCACGAAGTCGGGGATGCGGGTGCCGCGCGCCTCGGGGTTGACGTCCTCGGGGCCGGAGTGCAGGACGGTGTTGGAGTAGCGCTGGTTGTAGAACAGGGTCTGCCACTGGCGGACCATCCCGAGGGCGCCGTTGTTGATGACGGCGACCTTGATGGGGATGTTGTTCAGGGCGCAGGTGGTGAGTTCCTGGTTGGTCATCTGGAAGCAGCCGTCGCCGTCGATGGCCCACACCGTGCGCTCGGGCCGGCCGGCCTTGGCGCCCATGGCGGCGGGCACCGCGTACCCCATGGTTCCGGCGCCGCCGGAGTTCAGCCAGGTCGCCGGGTTCTCGTACTGGATGTAGTGGGCGGCCCACATCTGGTGCTGGCCGACGCCCGCGGTGAAGATCGTGCCCTCGGGGGCGAGCTGGCCGATGCGCTCGATGACCTGCTGCGGGGAGAGGGTGCCGTCGGCGGGCAGGTCGTAGCCCAGGGGGTAGGTGTCGCGCCAGCGGTTGAGGTCCTTCCACCAGGCGCTGTAGTCGCCCTGGTGGCCCTCGCTGTGCTCCTTCTGGACGGCCTGGACCAGGTCGGCGATGACCTCGCGGGCGTCCCCGACGATCGGGACGTCGGCGGCGCGGTTCTTGCCGATCTCCGCCGGGTCGATGTCGGCGTGGACGATCTTCGCGTCGGGGGCGAAGCTGTCCAGCTTGCCGGTGACGCGGTCGTCGAAGCGGGCGCCGAGGGTGACGAGCAGGTCGGACTTCTGGAGCGCGGTGACGGCGGCGACCGTGCCGTGCATGCCGGGCATGCCCAGGTGCTGGGGGTGGCTGTCGGGGAAGGCGCCGAGCGCCATCAGCGTCGTGACGACGGGGGCGCCGGTCAGCTCGGCGAGGACCTTCAGCTCGGCCGTCGCCTGGGCCTTGATGACCCCGCCGCCGACGTACAGGACCGGGCGCTTGGCGGCGGTGATCAGCTTGGCGGCCTCGCGGATCTGCTTGGCGTGCGGCTTGGTCACCGGGCGGTAGCCGGGCAGGTCCATGACCGGGGGCCAGGAGAAGGTGGTCTTCGCCTGGAGGATGTCCTTGGGGATGTCGACCAGAACCGGGCCGGGGCGGCCGGTGGAGGCGATGTGGAACGCCTGCGCGATGGTGCGCGGGATGTCCTCGGCCTTGGTGACGAGGAAGCTGTGCTTGGTGATCGGCATCGTGATGCCGACGATGTCCGCCTCCTGGAAGGCGTCGGTGCCGATCGCGGCGGAGACGACCTGCCCGGTGATCGCCACGAGCGGCACCGAGTCCATGTTCGCGTCCGCGATGGGGGTCACCAGGTTGGTCGCGCCGGGGCCGCTGGTCGCCATACAGACGCCGACCTTGCCGGTGGCCTGCGCGTATCCGGTCGCCGCGTGGCCCGCGCCCTGCTCGTGGCGGACCAGGACGTGGCGCACCCGCGTGGAGTCCATCATCGGGTCGTACGCGGGCAGGATCGTGCCGCCCGGAATGCCGAAGACCGTGTCGGCTCCCACCTCTTCAAGCGAGCGGACGAGGGACTGCGCACCCGTCACGTGCTCGACGGGCATGGGGTGTCCTCCGGATCGGGGCCGCGGCTGCGGATGCGGGGCCCCGGTGGCCTGCTCGGTCATCGGCATTCTCTTCTCGATGCTGAGGGTTTTTTGCGGGTTTCGTGCGAAGTGCGACTGTTGCCCGGAGGGCGTCCGTGCAACAAAAAACCCCTCGTGCCGTAAGGCAAGCGAGGGGAGCGCGTCGGGTGCGTGCGCTGGGAGGTCCGGGTCGTCCGGGCGTCCACAGCTTCAGCCGACGCGCTGTCCAAGTACGAGAATTCGGGTGCGCATGGCAATGACCCTCCCCCCGACGCACATCCACTGTCAAGCGGGTGGGACGGGGGTCTCAGTATGTGGGCCACGGGGTCATGTGTGCGCCGGTCCCCCGCCCGCGAGCACCGGCTCTCCCGGCCCGTGCGGGACGGGATAGTGCCCGGACGCCAGCGCCCGCCGCAGCCGGTACTCGTCGAGCGGCTCGGAGAACGCCGCGCCCTGCCCGTGCGTGCACCCCATCTCCCGCAGGGCGACGACCTGTTCGGGCCGGTCGACGCCTTCGGCGACGGTGTCGAGCCCCAGGTCGGCGGCGATCCTGAGGACCCCGGCGGTGATCTTGTGCAGCCGCGCGGACTCCACGACGCCGTCGACGAGCCCCCGGTCCAGCTTGAGGACGTCCACGGGCAGCCTGCGCAGCGCCGTGAGCCCCGTACAGCCCGTGCCGAGGCCGTCGAGGACGATCCGGACGCCGAGGCGGCGCAGGGCGCTCAGGCGCCGCTCCAGGTCCTCCAGCGGCACCGCCGGGTCGGCGCCGGCCAGCTCGACCGTGAGCGCCCCGGACGGCAGCCCGTGCCGGGTCAGCAGCGCCTCGGCGGCGGCGAGCGGCGAGGACCGCTCGACGAGCCCGCGCGCGTCCGTGCGCACGGTCACCGGCACGGACAGCCCCGTGGCCGCGCGCTCGGCGGCCCGCTCGACCGCCTCGGCCAGCACCCACTGCGCCAGCTCCGCCGTCCGGTCGCCGTCCTCGGCGACCCGCAGGAACTCGGCCGGCGTGAACAGCACGCCCTGCGAGGACCGCCAGCGCGCGAGCGCCGCGACCGACGAGATCCGGCCGTCCGCGAGCCGGACGACGGGCTGGTGCACGAGCGCGAACTCGCCGTCGTTGAGCGCCGCGCGCAGCCGCGTCGCCAGCTCCGCCTTGCGCACCACGTCCTGCTGCATCTGCGGCTGGTACAGCTCGACGCGGCCCTTGCCGCCGGATTTCGCGCGGTACATCGCGAGGTCGGCGTTGCGCAGCAACTCGCCTGCGCCCAGGCCCGGTTCGGCGAAGGCGACACCGATGGAGGCGGCGACGCGCACGTCGTTGCCGTCGATGGCGTACGGCTGCGAGAGGGCGATCCTGAGGCGGTCGGCGAGCTCCAGGATGTGCCGTTCGCGGGCGCCGCGGTCGCGAGAGTTGTCGCCCATGATGAGCGCCGCGAACTCGTCGCCGCCGAGCCGGGAGGCCGTGTCGCCCTGGCGTACGGCGTCCTGGAGGCGGCGGGCCGCCTGGATCAGGAGGTCGTCGCCGGCGGCGTGGCCGATGGTGTCGTTGACGGCCTTGAAGCCGTCGAGGTCGATGAAGAGCACGGCCGTGTTGCGCAGGGCGTGGCCCCGGTCGGAGCTGCGGCGGCCGGACAGGGCCTGCTGGACGCGCTGGGTGAACAGGGCGCGGTTGGGCAGGTCGGTGAGCGGGTCGTGCTCGGCGCTGTGCTGGAGCTGGGCCTGGAGCCGGACGCGTTCGGTGACGTCGCGGCTGTTGAAGATCAGGCCGCCGTGGTGGCGGTTGACGGTGGACTCCACGTTCAGCCAGCCGCCGTCGCCGGAGCGGAAGCGGCACTCGATGCGGGTGGTGGGTTCGTCGTACGGGCTGGTGGCGAGGAAGCGGCGCACCTCGTGGACGACGCCGCCGAGGTCGTCGGGGTGGATGAAGTGCGCCAGCTCGCGGCCGTGCATCTCCTCGGCGGGGCGGCCGTACACGCCCGCGGCGGCCGGGGAGACGTACTTCAGGGCGCCGCTCGGGGCGGCGATCATGATGACGTCGCTGGAGCCCTGCACCAGGGAGCGGAAGTAGTTCTCCTTCTGCGCCAGCTCCTGGGTGAGCTTGACGTTGTCGAGGAGCATGATGCCCTGGCGGACGACGAGGGCGAGGACGACGGCGCCTCCGGTGAGCAGGACGACGCGGTCGACGCTGCGGCCGTTGAGGACGTTGTAGAGGATGCCCAGCGTGCAGACGGCCGCCGCG
>NZ_LIRL01000663.1 GCF_001419795.1 Streptomyces niveiscabiei | reverse complement strand
CCCCCGCCGAACCTCATGCGGGACCTCCACGCCATCTTCGACGGCTACGGCTTCCCCCCTCAGAGCACCGCCGACACCACCCCGTCGAACGAATCGGCGACCACCAGCGCCCCCGACTCCAGCAACTGATCGGCCGTAGCCACCCCGTACGAGACCCCGACGGAGGCCATCCCGGCGGCGGAAGCCATCTCGATGTCCCCCACGGCGTCGCCGACGACCACGCACCGCTCGGCAGGAAGCGCGAGCTTGTGGGCGACGTACAGGGCCATGTCGGGCGCCGGCTTCCCCCGCTCCACCGAGTCGTGCCCGGCGACGAAGGCGAACCGGTCGAGGATCCCGGTGGCCCGCAGGGTCCGCACCGCGGCCTCGTGTGTCTTGGACGTGGCGATGGCGAGCGTGTGCCCGAGGTCGCGCAGCTTGGTGAGGCCCTCGGCGACGCCGGGGTACAGCATCCGCTCGCGTTGCTCCTCAAGGTGTTCCCCGAACCCGGCCCGATAGGCGGCCATGGCCTCCGCGACCTGGGGATGGTCCACCGGCAACTGGAGGAGCCCGGCGAAGTTCTGGTCGAGGGGTTTGCCCACGGTGGCGCGCACCGCGGCCTCGTCCGCCTCGCGCCCGAGGCCGCGCAGCACCTTCATGGTGATGGAGACGATCGCCCCGGGCGTGTCCGCGAGGGTCCCGTCGAGGTCGAAGATGATGCCCTGGTACCGGGCCATGTCAGCGCTCCTCTCGGGTGGCCGCCAGCGCGACCGCGAACTCGCCCGCGACACGGGCTGTCGACAGCAGTACCGCCCGGGTGGCGGCGGCGCTGCGCCCGGCGGTGACGGACGTGAGCGCCCGCATCAGGAAGGGGCTGATCGCGTTGCCGCGTACGCCGGCCGCGTCGGCTTCGGCGAGTGCGGCGGCGATGGCGGCCTCGATCTCGTCCCCGTCCAGGGCGTCCTGCTCGTCGATGGGCGCGGTGAGCAGCACGGACCGGTCCCCGTTGACCTCCCAGTGCAGCCAGGTGGCCCGGGCGGCGACCGCGAGATCGTCGACGCGGCTCACGGGGACGTCGGACTCGCGGACGTAGAACGCGGGCAGGGTCCCGGTCTGGTACCCGAGCACCGGCACGCCCGCGGTCTCCAAGTATTCGGCGGTGAGCCCGAGATCGAGGATGGACTTGGCCCCGGCGCACACCACGGCGACCCGGCTGCGCGTGAACTGCTGAAGGTCGGCGGACACGTCGAACGTCTCCTGGGCCCGCCGGTGCACGCCGCCGATCCCGGCGGTGGAGAACACGCCGATCCCGGCGCGGGCGGCGGGAACGACCGTACCGGCGACGGTGGTTGCGCCGAGCCCCCCGCCGGCGAGGACGGGCCCGAGGTCCCGTGCGCTGACCTTGGGCACGCCCTTGCTGGAGGCGAACCGCTCGATGAGGTCGGCGTCCATGCCGACGACGAACCGCCCGTCGACGATGCCGATGGTCGCGGGGACGGCCCCCCGGTCCCGCACCGCCTTCTCGATCTCCAGGCCGAGTTCCGTGTTGGCGGGATACGCCGGCCCGTTGACGATGAGCGACGACTCCAGCGCGACGACGGGACGGTGTTCGTCGAGGGCGGTGCGGACCTCGTCGCTGATGTCGAGGAGCGGATCCATGGGTAACGGCCTTTCCGTGGGGGTCGATACGCCGCACACCCTGCCGTCCGGTACCGGCGGGCGCATCACGTCTTCACGTGATGTTCCGGGGGCGTGCGGCTGCGACGATGGCTCAGTCGCCGGAGTCGAACTGGAGGGCGTGGCGCACGAGTTGGACCCGGCTGCGGATGGCGAGCTTGGCGTAGACGTGCCGCAGGTGGGTGTCGACGGTGTGCGGTGAGACGACGAGGTGCGCGGCGACGGCGCGGTTGCTGAGGCCGGTGGCGACGAGCCGGGCGACCCGTAGCTCCGCGCGGGTGAGGCTGTGCCAGCCGGTGACGGGACGGGGTCGGCGGGTTTCGGTCGGTGACATGCGGGCGAGCCTCACGCAGCCCGCAGCGGCGGTCAACGCCGCTCGCCAGAGATCGTCAGGTGCCCGGACAGTGTGTCAGGTCGAGGCTCCCCCGCATCGCGCGTGAGCAGCAGCGCGAGCAGTGCGACGAGGCAGCATCCGGCCATGCCGGTGAAGAGCGGTACGGCGGTGTCGTCGCCGCCCAGCCCGATGAGCGGCGCGGCGACCGCCCCGAGGACGCCCTGGAGGGTGCCGAGGACGGCGGAGCCGGTGCCGGCGGCGTCCGGGACGCGTTCGATCGCCAGCGCCGTGGCCGTACCGAAGACCTGGCCGAGGCCGAGGAAGGTGACGGCGATCAGGCCGAGGGCGAGGACGCGGTCCAGGTGGCCGGTGAGGGTGACCAGGAGGGCGGCGGCGCTGGCGGCGAACATGGTGAACAGGCCGATGTGCAGGAGGAGTCGGGGTGGGAAGTGGCCGACGAGTCTGGTGTTGGCGGTGCTGGAGAGGGTCGCGGTGAGGGCGCCGAGGGAGAAGGCGACGGACGCCTGTCCGACGGTGAAGCCGAGGACGTTCTGGAGGAGGAACGCCGAGCCGGAGATGTACGAGAAGAGGGCGCCGCAGGCGAAGACGAAGGCCAGCGTGTAGCCGACGTACACGCGGTCGGCGAGGACGGAGCGGGCGGTCTGGAGGGTGGCCGCGATCCCGCCTGCGCGGCGGCGCTGCGGCGGGAGGCTCTCGGGGATGAAGAAGAGGGCGGCGAGCAGCATCAGCAGGGTGATCGCGGCGAGCGCCCAGAAGACGCCGCGCCAGCCTCCGGCGTGGGTGACGACGGCACCGCCGGCGAGGGGGGCGACGATCGGGGCGATGCCGCCGAGGGCGATCAGGACGCCGAACAGCTTCGCCGCGACGGCGCCGGTGGCGACGTCCGAGACGACCGCGCGGCCCACGACGAGTCCGGCGGCGCCGCTGAAGCCGGTGACGAAGCGCAGGGCGATGAGGGTGGCGAGGTTCGGGGAGAGCGCGCACAGGGCGGTGGCGAGCGTGCACACTGCCGCGCCGATGAGGATGGGGCGCCGGCGGCCGTGCCGGTCGGAGAGGGGGCCGAACACGAGTTGGCCCGCGGCCTGGCCCAACAGGAAGGCGGTGAGGGTGAGTTGCACGCCGGAGGCGTCGGTGCCGAGGTCGTCGGCCATGGTCGGGAAGGCCGGGAGGTACATGTCCGTGGCGAGCGGCATGCCGAAGGAGAGGAGGGCGAGGGTCGCGGTGAGGAGGGCGGCGGGCCGGGGTGGCGAGGACATCTCGGGCTCCAGACAGCGTCGTTGGGGAAGTGCGGGGGCGCGGACAGCCCACCGTGGATAGCTATAGATATATAAGCATTGTTAGGGTGGGCGCATGAACGCGAAGGCCGACGCCGAACTGCTGCGCGAGGCGCGGGACTTGGCCCCCGCCCTGCACGCCCTGGGCCGCGTCCTGCGCCTGCGCGGCCCCGCCGAGGCCGGGCTCCCCACACTGCCCCCGGCCGAACTGGACGTGCTCCGCCAGCTCCTGGACTCCCCCGGCAGCAAAGTCGGCGCGCTCGCCCAGGAGTTGGGGATGCACGCGAGCAACGTCAGCACGACCGTGCGCGCACTGGTCGCCCAGGGGCTGGTGCGCCGCGAGCCGGACCCGGCGGACCGGCGCGCCGTACGCCTCTTCCCGACCCTGGCCGCCGTCCAGGGCATGGCGATGATCGAGCAGGAGTGGGCGCGGCTGTTCGCCGAGTCCCTGGCGGCGCTGACACCGGCCGAGCGGGCGGCACTGTCGGGGGCGGCCCCGGCGCTGCGCTCGCTCGCCGGGACGCTGAGGGCCCGCCGTACGGACGACGGGCCCGGGACGGTCACAGCTCGACGCGCACCCCGTACGACCTGACCCACCGGTCGAACTCGACGAGCCGTTCCAGGACGGCCCGCGCGCTCCAGGGGCCGCCCATCGCGTAGCTGCCCTCGGGGGCGTCCAGCAGGCGGCGGATCTCCTCGCGGGAGGCGAGGCGCAGGACGGGCGCGTCGTCGGCGGCGATCACGGCCTCCAGGCGGTCGCGGACGGCCTGTTCGTAGCCCTTGTCCTGGGTGGAGGGGTAGGGGGTCTTCTTGCGGTCGAGGACCGACTCCGGGAGGACGCCGCGCATCGCGGACCGCAGGAGGCTCTTCTCGCGGCCGTCGTGGTTCTTCATCGCCCAGGGGACGTTGTAGACGTACTCGACGAGGCGGTGGTCGGTGAAGGGGACGCGTACTTCGAGGGCCGCCGCCATCGAGATGCGGTCCTTGCGGTCGAGGAGGAAGTTCTCCCAGCGGGTGAGGTTGAGGTACGTCAACTCCCGCATGCGCGCCTCGTGTCCGCTCTCCCCGGCGAGCCGGGGCACCTCCTCCAGGGCCTCGGTGTAGCGCTGTTTGACGTACCCGGTCAGCCCGAGCCTGCCCCACAGGCCGAGCGTGCGCAGGGCGCCCATGCCGCCCGCCTTCTCGAAGGGGTGGTGCCAGGGGAAGGTGTCGGCCTCGATCGCGGCCGGGTCGTGGAACCAGGTGTAGCCGCCGAAGAGTTCGTCCGCCGCCTCCCCGGACAGGGCGACGGTCATGCGCTCCTTCAGCGCCCGGCACAGCAGCAGGAGCGAGTACTCCATGTCGCCCGTCGAGACGGGCAGGTCCTGGGCGCGCAGGACCTGTTCGCGTACGTCGTCGTCGAGGACGTCGGCGTTGTCGAGTTCGACGATGACGTGCTCGGCGCCGACATGCCGGGCGACCTCGACCGCGAACGGGGTGTCGGGGTCGGACCACTGGACGTTCGCCTCGAACTGCTCGCCGAGTCCCTTGTAGTCGACGGAGAACGCGAGGACGGGCTTGTCGCTGTTGCGGGTCGCGAGGGCGGTGACGGCGCTGGAGTCGAGGCCGCCGGACAGGAGCGTGCCGACGGGGACGTCGGCGACGAGCTGGCCGGCGACGATCTCCTCAAGGAGCGTACGGACGTGGGCGATCGTCGTGTCGAGGTCGTCGGTGTGCTCGTGCGCGGCCAGGCGCCAGTAGCGGATCTCCTCGCTGCCGGACCGGGTGAACCGCAGGACCGTGCCCGGCAGGACCTCGCGCATGCCCTTGAACACGGCGTGGCCCGGCGTCTTCACGATGCCGAAGACCTCCCGCAGGCCCTCGGCGTCCACGACGGCCTCGGTGTCGGGGTGCGCGAGGATCGCCTTGGGTTCGGAGCCGAAGATCACGCCGTCCGGCGTGGGCCAGTAGTAGAGGGGTTTGACGCCCATCCGGTCACGGACCAGGAGGAGTTCCTCGGTGCGCGGGTCCCACAGGGCGAGGGCGTAGATGCCGGTCAGGTGTTCGGCGAAGCCGGCTCCCCACTCCTCGTAGGCCCGCAGGACCACCTCGGTGTCGGAGTCGGTCCCGAAGGCGTGCCCGAGCGCCCTCAACTCCTCGCGCAGTTCCCGGTAGTTGTACGTCTCGCCGGTGTAGGTGAGGACCGGTCCGGCCGCCGCCTCCATGGGCTGCCGGCCGCCTTCGAGGTCGATGACGGCCAGCCTCCGGTGGGCCAGCAGCGCGCGGGGCGAGGTCCACACCCCGTGCGCGTCCGGCCCCCGGCACTCCAGTGTGCTGTTCATGCGCTCGGCGACGGACACGTCCCCGCTCAGATCACGCTCGTACCCGATCCATCCGGCAAGTCCGCACACGGCGGGCCCCTCTCCTCGTCAGGACATCCGCCCGAGCCTGCCGAGACGGGAGGGGAGGGGGCAACGCGGTGATCACGACTCCGTCAGGTGGACGGGGTTCACCAGGCCACGGGCAGCCGCTCCACACCGTGCACCGCGCGTCCGGCGAACGCGAACTCCTCCGGTTCCTTGGCCAACTTGAGGCCCGGCAGCCGCTCGAACAGCATCGGCAGCGCGATCTGGAGCTCCGCGCGGGCCAGCGACTGGCCGAGGCAGTGGTGCAGGCCGTGGCCGAAGGCGAGGTGGCGGTCGGCCGCGCGGGTGAGGTCGAGGGTGTCCGGGTCCGCGAAGGCCGCCGGGTCGCGGTTGGCCGCCTGGAGCGCCACGACGACGCCCTCGCCCGCGCGGATGGTGACTCCGGCGATCTCGACGTCCTCGGTGGCGATCCGCCGCATGCCGACGTGGACGATCGTCAGGTAGCGCAGGAGTTCCTCGATCGCGCCGGGTACGAGGCTGTCGTCGGCCCGCAGCGCGGCGAGCTGCTCGGGGTGGCGCAGCAGGGCGACCGTACCCAGCGAGAGCATGCCGGCCGTCGTCTCGTGCCCGGCGATGAGGAGTTGGACCAGGAGCCCGGCGGCCTCGGCGGCGGTGGCCTCGCCGGTGGCGACGCGCTCGGTGGCGAGGCGGCTCATCAGGTCGTCGGAGGGGGTGGCGGCCTTGGCCGCGAGGAGTTCCTGGAGGTAGCCGAAGAGGGCGCCCCAGCCGGCGCGCATCGCCTCGGGGCCGGCCGAGACCGTGGCGAACGCGGCGGCCTGGCGGTGGATGAACTGCCGGTCGGCGTAGGGGACTCCGAGGAGTTCGCAGATCACCAGGAGCGGCAGCGGGAGCGTGAAGTGTTCGACGAGGTCCGCCGAACGCCCTTGCGCCTCAAGGCCGTCGATGAGTTCGGCGGTGATCCGCCCGATCGCCGGGCGCAGTTGCTCCACCCGGCGGAACGTGAACTCGGGGATCAGCATGCGGCGCAGCCGGGTGTGGTCCGGCGGGTCCATCGCGAACAACTGGCCCGGCGTGCGCGGGGGCGTCGTCGGCTGGAGCCCCGGGAAACCGGGCCGGACGTTCTCGGAGCTGAACCGGGCGTCACTGAGCACGGCCCGCGCGTCGTCGTACCGCGTGACCAGCCACGGAGTCAGGTCGCCCCAGAGGGCGATGCGGTCCAGGGGGCGTTCGGTGAGCCAACTCCGGTACTCGGCGGCGGGATCGAGGAGGGGACGCTCGGCGGGAAGTGACGGCAAGGTGGGGGGCATGTGAAGGATCGTAGGCGAGTTGCTTCAGCTTTCACATACTCCCGGACGCCACTCCCGGACACCGGCCCGGGCACTCTGCCCGTGGCCGGTGCGAGGACAGCGGCGAGGGCTCAGCAGACTCGGACGCCGTCGATCATGTCGTTCCAGGGGGTGTTCGCGAGGCTGTCCTCCGTGTGGGGGGCGGTGCTGGTGAACTTCTGGACCCAGGAGCCGCCCTGCCAGTTGTAGAACTTGGCCACTGTGCCGCGGGTCTGACTGTTCTTGTACGAGGTGAGGGTGTCGTTGTTGAAGGCGTAGTCGTTCAGGTCGCGGAATGCGCAGGTGGTGAACGACAGCTTGGTGCCGGTCCAGTTGGCATCCCGCCACAGGCACAGATACCGGTCGCCACAGCTGGTGTCGGTCACGCCGGGCACGGCCATCGTGATGGTCGCGCTGCCGTCCTTCGCCCGGATCTCGTTGTACCCCACCTGTTCCGCCGGAACCTTCATGGCCGCCAGCTGGGCGTCCACCCGGTCCTGCACCTGGGCTGCCTGCCGGGCCGAAAGGCCCACCGCCTCGGCCTGCGCCGCGTACGTCGACTCGGCCGGCTGCGCGGCCCGGTCCGCGGCGACTGCGGTGGCGCTGCCGGCTCCGAGCGCCAGCGCCATACCGCACAGCAGGGCCGCGGAGCGCTTCGTGATCTGGGATCGGACCTTCATGGGTTTCCTCCGTTGGTGAGTTTCGTTCCCTGAGCGGCTCCGGGCGCCGTCGGACGGGCTCCGGCGGGCGGCCCTGTCTCTCCGGCCGATCGGCGAGACAGCAGGATGCGCAGGGCCCCCCTCGGTACCGCTCACCCACCGATTCCAGTGGCCGGCTCATTGATAGGCAGGGCTGTTCCGGCGGCCAATCAATGGCCGGGGTGACGTTTCGGGCCGGGTTGGGGGGTGAAGAGGTGAGGTGTCCGGTGTGGGACGACTGGTGAGGGAGGGATGTTGGCGGGGCGTCGTGAGGTGCCGGTGGATCCGGGGGCGGGTCCGGTGCAACGGTTCGCGTTCGAGCTGCGCAAGCTGCGGACGGAGGCGGGCGGGATGACGTACCGGGCGATGGCCGAGCGGGCGGGCTACTCGGGCACGACCCTGTCGCAGGCGGCAGCGGGCGAGCAGTTGCCCACGCTGGCGGTGACCCTGGCCTACGTGGCGGCCTGCGGGGGCGACGCGAGCGAGTGGGAAGCCCGTTGGAAACAGGTCGTGGACGACACCGCGACCGGCGCGGAGGAGGGCGGCGAGGGGGCGGACGCGCCCTATCGGGGGCTGGCCCGGTTCGAGCCGGGCGACAGCGGACTGTTCTTCGGCCGGGACCGCCTCACCGGCGAGCTGCTGGATCTGCTGCGGCGCGAGCGGTTCGCCGCGGTGTTCGGCCCGTCCGGCAGCGGCAAGTCCTCCCTGCTGCGCGCGGGCCTGATCCCCGCCCTCCAGCACTCCCGGGAACCCGGCCTGCGGCCGGCCGTGATCCGGATCCTGACGCCCGGCGATCACCCCGTACGCGCCCACGCCCCTCTCCTGGACGCGGGCAGATCCGGCGACGGCGGCACGGACACGTTCGTGATCGTCGACCAGTTCGAGGAGGTCTACACCCTCTGCCGGGATCCGGCGGAACGCACCCGCTTCATCGACCTCCTGCTCGCCGCCCGCCGACCGGAAAGCCGCTTACGGGTGCTGATCGCGGTCCGCGCCGACTTCTACGGCCGCTGCGCCGAACACCACGCCCTGGCCGACGCGTTGCGCGACGCCAACCTGCTGGTCACTCCGATGAACCCGGACGAACTGCGCGACGCCATCGTCAAACCGGCCACAGCCGCCGGACTGACCCCGGAACGCGCCCTGACCGCCCGCATCATCCGGGACGTCGCCGACGCGTCCGGCGGCCTGCCTCTGCTGTCGCACGCGCTGCTGGAGACCTGGCGAAGGCGCCGGGGAAGAACACTCACCGAAGCCGCGTACGACGCCGTCGGCGGGGTGAGCGGCGCCATCGCCCGGACCGCGGAGCTCCTCTACACCCAGCTCTCCCCCGGACAGGCCGCTGTCGCCCGCGACCTGCTGCTGCGGCTCATCACCCCCGGCGACGGAGCCCAGGACACCCGCCGCCCCGCGCTGCGCACCGAACTGGCCGCAGACGGCCGCGGCGACGCCGCCCTGGTCCTGGAACGACTGGCCCGCGCCCGCCTGGTCACCGTCGACGACGACACCGTCGACCTCGCCCACGAAGCCCTGATCACCGCATGGCCGCGCCTGCGCACGTGGATCGAGACCGACCGCGAACTCCTGCGCGCACACCGGCGTCTGACCAGTACGGCCGGGGAGTGGGCAGAGCACGGCAGGGACGACGGGGTGCTCTACCGCGGAGCACGGCTGGCCGAGTGGGACGACCGGGACACCGTCCGGCTCAACGCTCTCGAACACGAGTTCCTGACGGCGAGCCGCGCACACGCGCAGGCCGAGCGGGCGGCGGTGCGGCGCCGTGTGCGGCTGACCGTGAGCGGGCTGACGGCGGCGGTGGTCGCCCTGGCCGTCCTCGCGGGCGTCGCGTTCGTCCAGGCCCGGCGGGCGGAGGCAGGCCAGGCGCTCGCGTTCTCCCGGCAACTCGTGGCGAGCGCGCGCGGGCAGGCCCAGCTCGACCCGGAGCTGGGCCTGCTGCTGGCCACGCGCGCCTACCGGACCCGTGCGACCGACGAGACCGAGGCGGCACTGCGCCAAGCCGTGTTCGAGTCACGGGTGCGGGCCGTGCTCACCGCCCACGGCGGGCAGGTCCTCGGGGTCTCGTTCAGCCCGGACGGCCGGCACCTCGCCACCAGCGGCGGCGACGGCACGGTACGGGTGTGGCGGTACGGCACGACGCTGCGGGACCCGGTGGTGCTGCGCGGCCACGACGGCGAGGTGTGGACGCCTGCGTTCAGCCCGGACGGCACCGGGATCGCGGCGGCCGGCGAGGACGGCACCGTCTCGGTGTGGAAGTGGGCCCGCAGCGCCGAGCCGGTGATCCTGCGAGGGCACACGGCACAGGTGTGGACCGCCACGTTCAGCCCGGACGGCCGCAGCGTCGCCGCCGCCGGTGACGACGGCACCGTACGGATCTGGAACGCCACGGGGAGAGGCGAACCCGTCGTGCTGCGCGGCCACGACGGGCGGGCGCTCGGCGTCTCGTTCAGCCCTGACGGACGCCGCCTCGCCAGCAGCGGCGGCGACGGAACGGTACGCGTCTGGGACGTCGGGAGCCGGCGCACGACCGTGGTGCTGCGCGGGCACAGCAACTCCGTGGAGGCGGTCGCCTTCAGCCCCGACGGACAGCGCATCGCCACCGCGAGCACCGACGGCACCGCGCGTCTGTGGGACCCCGACGCCCCCGCCGAGTCGGTCGTGCTCGGCAGCCACGACGGCACGGCCGAGGGCATCGGCTTCAGCCGGGACGGCGCCCGGGTCGCCAGCACGGGCAACGACGGCACCGTACGGATCTGGAACGTGCGTCACCGCGCCGCCCCGCTGATCCTGCGCGGGCATCGCGGCACCGTGACCGCGGTCGCGTTCGCCGCCGACGGACGGCGCCTGGCGAGCGCCAGCCAGGACGGCACCGTACGGATCTGGGAGGCGGCCCCGACGGGCAGCGACAGCGTCCTGACCGGGCACGACGGGCCGGTGTGGGCGGTGGTGCCGAGCCGGGACGGCCGCCGGCTCGCCAGCGCCGGTTCCGACGGGACCGTGCGCGTCTGGCGGACCGGGAGTCCAGCCCCGCCGACCGTGCTGCGCGGGCACGCCGGTGACGTCCTCGGGGTGGCCTTCAGCCCGGACGGACGCCGGGTCGCCACAACCGGCGACGACGGGACCACACGGATCTGGCCGCTGGACAACGCGACGAAACCCGTCGTGCTGCGCGGCCACGACGGGCCGGTGTGGGCTGCGCAGTTCAGCCCCGACGGACGCCGGCTGGTCACCGCCGGCAACGACGGCACCGTACGGATCTGGCAGACCACCTCGGGCACGCAATCCCTGGTGGCCGACACCGGCCAGGACAACGTGCGGTACGTCGCCTACAGCCCCGACGGGCGACGCGTGGCCGCGGCCGGCCGGGACGGCACCGTCCACGTCCTGGACCCCGCCACCGGCAAGGACCTCAACGTCCTCCGTGGTCACAACGGCCTGGTGTGGACAGTGGCGTTCAGCCCCGACGGGCGGTACCTCGTCAGCGGCGGCAACGACGGATCGGCCCGGTTGTGGGACCTCACCGAGCCCGGCAGGCCACGGGTGCTGAACGGGCATCAGGGAGTGGTGTGGAGCGTGTCGTTCGGTCCCGACGGACGTCGGGTGGTGACCAGCGGCAACGATGCGACCACCCGGATCTGGAGCACCACCGGCAACAGCCCGCCCGTGGTCCTGCACGGATTCGGCGCCTCCGTGGAGAACACGAACTTCCTGCCCGGCAATCGGTTCGTCAGCTCGCACGACGACGGCACCGTACGCGTCTGGACCTGCCTGCCCTGCGAACCGATCGGCGAGGTCCTGCGGCGTTCCCGGGAGGGGATCACGCGGGAGCTGACCCACGAGGAACGGGCCGGTTACTCATTGGGGTGACACGCACCTCTAGCGCATCAGCAGGTCGACCACCCCCGTCAGACCCTCCTCGCCGCCGCCCTCGGCGAGCCGGCGGCGCATCAACGCGAAGTAGGGGGCGAGGAGTTCGGTGCTGACGCCCTGCTGTTCGGCGGTGTCCAGGAAGGTCGGCGTACCGGCCGTCTGCATCGCGAGGGACGAGACGACGCCCTCCGTGTAGTCGCCGGTCCGCAGCTGGTCGGCGGTCTCGTGGACCGCCGGGGCCATCGCCGTGAGCCAGTCGGCGAGCAGCGGGGCCAGGGACGTGGGGTCGATGCCCTCCTTGCGGATCAGGGCGAAGGCGTGCGCGGCCCCGGCGAACATCCCGTACATCGCGCTGAGCAGGGCCACGTCGTGCAGGGCCGCGAAGCCCGCGTCGTCGCCGACGTAGGTGGTGGCCGCCGGGACGGCCAGGGTCGCCCGGTGGCGTTCGAACAGCTCCGGCGAACCGCTGTAGAAGACGTACCCGCCGGCTTCGGGTACGCCGATCATCGGCGGGACGGCCATGATCCCGCCGTCCAGGTAGCGGGCACCGCGCTCGCGGGCCCACTGCGCGCGGGCGCGGGCCTGGGCGGGGGTGCCGGTGGTCAGGTTCACCAGGTCGCGGCCCGTCAGGTCGGCGCCGGACAGCGCCTCTTCGACCGTGGCGTCGTCCAACAGGCAGACGACGACCAGGGAGTTCGCGGCGACCGCCTCGGCGGCGGTGTCCGCGACGTCGACGTGCGCGCCGTCGGCCGCGAGCGCGGCGGCGCGGGACGGGGTGCGGTTCCAGACGGTGAGCGGGTGGCCTGCGGCGAGCCAGGCGCGGGCCAGTTCGGTGCCCATCGCGCCGAGGCCGAGCAGCGTCAGGGGCGTCAGGGGCGTCTTCTCAACTGCGTTGCGTGTCATGCCGATTAGGCTCGTCGCGGGCCCGGAGGTGATCAAGTACGCACTTCGGAGTGGGTGGTTACCCCGGGGTGAGTGAGCACGTCGGAAGGGTGCGGTATGACGACACTGAACCGGCCGGGCGGACCGGACGGACACGCCTGCGGCATCGACACGGCGATGGAGGTGATCGGCGGCAAGTGGAAGGTGCTGGTCCTGTGGGCGCTCCACGAGCGTCCCTCCCGCCGCTTCGGCGAGCTGCGCCGCCTGCTGCCGGGGATCACCGAGAAGGTGCTCGCCTCGCATCTGCGGGAGATGGAGGCGGACGGGGTGGTGCGGCGTGTCTCGTACGACGAGGTGCCGCCTCGGGTCGAGTACTCGTTGACCGAGGACGGGGTGCGGCTGAACGAGGCGCTGGGGCCGTTGGCCGCGTGGGGGCGGGGG